>DATFOT010000448.1:0-4316 GCA_035265265.1 Aestuariivirgaceae bacterium
GCACCAATTTCATGGCTGCGCCCCGAGTACCGCAGCCTGCTCGGCCGGGCGAACCGCCCTGGGCCTGACCAACGATTCATAACTCTGCAGATAGGCTTCGGCCGTTTTGTCCAGTCCGTGCTCTCCTGCTCTTTGTCGCGCCGCCCGCTGAAGGCCGCGGCGTCTCTCAGTGCTGCGTGAAAGCGCATTCAGCGTGTCAGCGAGACGGGCGCTGTTGCTCGGCTCCACGAATTCCGCCGCGCCCTGCCACAGTTCGCGGAAGGATGGAATGTCCGACAGGACAAGCGCGCAGCCCGCAGCCGCGGCCTCGAGCACCGTCAGGCCAAAAGGTTCGTAAAGGGCAGGCGAAACGAACATCTCACTCCGGCCGAGTTGCGCGAGAAGCTCAGGCCTTGGCAGCTCACCAAGCCAGGTCGGTCCGTTCAGCACAGCGCGCCCCTCCATTGGTGACTGAAGCGAGCCGGCCACGTGGATCGGCCATTGGACGTAGGGAGCGGCGGCGGCGAGCGCCGGCAGATTCTTGGCCTCATCCCAGAAGCGCCCTGCCGCCATGATCACGGGCCTTCGCACGGCGGACTTCGAGAAGGCAGCCGTGCCATTGAAGATGACTTCTCCACGGCGCCTAGGGGCATAGCATTGTTGGATCTGATCGCGAAACCACGCGGTCGGAGCAACCCAGCGATCGGCAGCGTCGAGGCCGGCGCTCACATGGGCTGCATAGCGCTCCCATTGCGCGCCCTGCTCAGCTCCGCCGCGGCAGGAACCCCACCAGCTCCGCACACAGGAATGCGCGACCAACAAGGTCGGTGCTGGCCACGCGAATGCCGCTTCGCGATAGCTGTTGAGGTGGACGAGGTCAGGCCGCAGGTGCTCCGCGATCCTGGAGAGGACGTCGCGGGCGCGCGCAAAGTCGGTCCCCTCGGGATCCATCCATTCGAGCGCCAGATCGGTTGGTTCAACCAAAAGGTTCGGATAGTGTCGCAGCGCCGCGACCCTGTCGCGGCTGGGCGGGGGACCAAGCGTAACCAGCGTCACCCTGTGGCCCCTGCGGCACAATTGTTCAGCAAGGCTCGTCGCAAACACCCACACGCCGCCCACCGCGTCGGTGGTCATCAGCACGTGGAGACCCGGAGCGGATAGCCTCATCACATCCCCTCCAGTTCGATCTCACGGAGGGGTTTCGGCCTTTGCTCCTGGATATCGCTGAATGCCCCGAATTGCCCAAGGTAATAATCGAGCGCCCGCTCCCAGGCGTCGTCATCAGGAATGCCCCACAGTTTTCCGTAGTCGGGCGAGCCGGGATAGGGGAACAGCGGAACCGGATCATTCGCCCAGATGCCGGCATTGTTCATTTCTTCGCGCCATTGCCGCACCGCCTCGGCATCGTCGTGCGACATCTTGATCAGATTTGCCTGGACGAAGGAAATATGCCGCTTTGCTTCCTTAAGCTGGCCTGCGAGCTCGGCCGTGCTCATCTTGCAGCGTTTGCCGAGCTCGTCTCTTCCTTCTGGCGTCAGGCTCTCGACCCCGCATTCCGCCGAAACGCATCCCGCCTTGCCGAGCAGCGCCAGCATCTCCGGTTTCCACAGATCGATGCGCGTTTGAATACCGAATTTAAGCTTCAATTCTGCCATTTGCAGAAGCAACGGCTCGTTCGGCAGGAAAATCTCGTCGATGAAATAGATGTATTCCACGCCTTGCCGCTGCAATTGCCTCGCTTCGGCGATCACGCTGTCCACCTTCCGCCTTCGATAGCGGTTGCGGTAATTTTCCTTCGCGCAAAATGTGCAGCTGTACGGGCAACCGCGCGAGGCTTCGACCTCCGCGCCGGGCCCCTTCGCGGCGGCATCGAACCGATGATGGTGGTGTCGATGCCGGCGGACAAATTCATCCGGCCAGCTGAGCGGCTGCTGGTCGACGAAACTTGCCGCCTGCGGGCCGCCCGCAACGCGAATGGCCCGATCTTCGCGAAAGCAAGTGCCGGTGATTGCGTCTTCGCCCGCGGCTATCCGCAGTAATGTCTCCTCGCATTCGCCCATGACGACGATGTCGACGCCCAGCTTGCGAAGTGCGGTTCGCGGTGTTGTCGAACCATGCGGGCCGACCGCCACCAGCAGGGGTGAATCGCCGCGCACTGCCCGGGCGAGTTCCTGGCAGACCCTGAGTTCGGGCGGCGCGCAGCGCCAGAACAGATAGGTCGGCGCAGTGGTGAAAACCGTCATTTCCGGCCGGAACGCTCGCAATTCCGTCGCGATGTCGGCAAGCCGCAGATCAAACAGATGCCCGTCGATCAGCAGCACTTTGTGACCGGCGGCTTCCAGCAATTGCCGGCTTGCTGCGAGTTCGATCGGGAGATGCGGTTCGCGGCAGCCGAAATAGATACTGCCCTCGAAGTGCCAATTGGGGTTGATCAGCGCTACTCTCATGCCTGCGCCTCGATCGGTCGGATATCGCGTTGCGGTGCCTCGCCGAACCGTTGCACCAGCCAGCACTGAAGCTTGGCCAGGCCTTCCGCAATCGGAGTACGCGGCACCCAGTCGAGCGCCTGCGCTATGGCGCGGATATCGGCGACGTACCAGGGCTGATCGCCGGGCCGCCAGGCGCTATGGCTGACCTGAGGCAGCCGGCCGAAGATGCCGCGCATCAATTCAAGAAGTTCGAGCAGGCTGATCGCGTTCGCAGAGCCGCCGCCGAGGTTGAATATGCGCCCCTTGATTGTGTCGATCCGGTCGAGGGCAGCGAGCCATGCGGCAATTGCATCATCGACAAAAAGCGCGTCACGCACCTGATGGCCGTCGCCGAATATGGTGATCGGGCGACCACAAATGGCCTGGATGAGAAAATGCGCGATCCAGCCCTGGTCTTCATTGCCGAACTGCCGCGGTCCGTAGATGCAGCTCATCCTCAGCACTGCGGTTCGCAAACCGAACATCCGGGCATAGTCGCGTACATATTGGTCGGCGGCGCCCTTGGAACAACCATAGGGGCTGTAGAGGTCGAGCGGCGCATCTTCGCGCACCCCATGGGCCATATATTCATCGCGCGGAAAATATCTGCAGCCCTGCCGCATCACCGAATCCTCGCTGAGAATTCTGCCATAGACCTTGTTGGTGGAGGCGAAGATCACCGGCGATTGCGGATTGTGCCGCCTTACCGCCTCGAGGACGTTCAAAGTACCAGCGGCATTGATGTCGAAATCCTGCTTCGGCTCGTCCATGCTGGTGGTAACGGCAACTTGCCCTGCCAGATGGAGCACCGCTTTTGCACGGGAAGCGAGGGAGTTCACTGCTTCATCGTCACGGATATCGGCCACTTCCACGGCCAGCATCTTGCGATGACGCTGCATCAGCCATGCGCGATTTTCTTCACTGCCCTTCCGCGCCAAGTTGTCGAGCACCACCACATGCTCGCCACGGGAAGCGAGCGCGTTGGCGAGATGGCTGCCGATGAAACCGCAGCCGCCGGTCACCAGAACGTGGCGTTTGACGAGGTGCAGGGCAGGACTGGCCATTCTTTTCATGCCACGAGGCCCCGTGTCTGCAATTCCGCGGTGGCGCGTTCGACTCCATCCTCGGCCGACTGTCCCGCAAGCCAGCGGGCGAATTCTGCCAGGCCCGAGGCGAAAGACACTTGCGGCGCGAAGCCCAGCGCCAGCCGAATTTTGCTGATGTCGGCGAAACAATGCCGAATATCGCCGGCCCGATATTTGCCTACTACATGCGGCACGATCTCGCTGCGCCCCACGGCCTCAGCAAGGTCACGGGCAATCGACAACACCGTTCTGCTATCTCCCGAGCCGACGTTGAACACCTCACCCGAGCAGTCCGCGCTTTCCATTGCCAGCACACAGGCACGGGCCACATCGCGAACGTGAACGAAATCGCGCTTCTGCTTGCCGTCCTCGAAAACCAGGGGCGGCCTCTCATTCATCAGGCGCGCGGCAAATATGGCCAGCACGCCGGTATAAGGGTTCGACAGCGCCTGCCGCGGGCCGTAGACATTGAAGAATCGCAGCGCGACGGTCGGTATTCCATAAGCCCGGCCGGCTATCAGGCAGCTGCGCTCCTGGTTGAACTTGTTTAGAGCGTAGATCGAGCTGAGCGCTGGCTGCTTGGTTTCCGGCGTCGGCAGTGGTGTTAGTATTTGCCCTTTGTCGTTTTCAAGTTCCCACTGTCCGTTGCGCAATAGTTCGGCACTTCTCTCTGCAGGAGCTGTTGGCCGCCCGCTGCCATCGCTCGCCAGACCTTCGCCATAAATGCTCATCGACGACGCGCAGACGAGCCGCGCCACCGGCCGTTTCGCCAGCGCTTCGAGCA
>DATFOT010000449.1:0-6721 GCA_035265265.1 Aestuariivirgaceae bacterium
CGGGACGAACCTTATAGGGCGAAATATGTTCCAGCACATCCCGGCGCCCCCACAGCACGCCTTGATGCGGCCCGAACCATTTATACGCAGAAGACACCACGATATCGGCGCCGAGATCTTTTACATCGATTGCTTGATGGGGAGCGAGCTGTACCGCATCGCCATAGACGATGGCCCCGGCGGCCCTGGCCTTGGCCGCCAAGCCCTTTACGTCATTGATCGTGCCTGTGCAGTTCGATGCCGAGCCGACGGCCAGGAGGCGGGTTCGCCGGCTCAGCAGCTCATCGAGCGCATCATCCTCGAACTCGTAGCTCTCGACATTGAAATCGAGCCAGCGAACTTTCAGCTTTCTGTCTTCCGCCAGCAGCAGCCATGGCGCGACATTCGCATCATGATCCATGCGGGAAAGGATAATCTCATCGCCCGATTTGAGCTGCCGGCCGATGCAGCGCGACATGTGAAAGGTCAATGTCGTCATGTTCTGGCCGAAGACGATCTCCTCCGCCCCTGAGGCATTGTAGAAATCGGCCATTGCCTGGTGCGCTTCCGCCACCAATTGCCCCGCCCGCCGGCTCGTTGAGAAAAAGCCGCCGAGATTGGCGTTCCCGCTCACCATGGTGTCTTGCATCCGCTCGAGCACCCGCCGCGGCACCTGTGTCCCGGCCGGGTTGTCGAAAAAGACGGCAGGCCGCCCGTCATTGCCCAGCGCAAGCGCGGGAAACTCCTGGCGTATCAGATCGACCGGGAAATCCCTCATGGGCTGATATTTCCTCTCGAACCGGTTGTTTCGCTGTCGAATCTCACCTAAACGGAAACACTAAGTCGGAATCAAGCCGCCCGATGTCGCGCACGCGGAGGGGCAGTTCCGGCGTAAGCGGTAAAACTGGCCCGATTCCCGTTTCCGCCCGTTTCCGGAGAAGACCATTATGAGCGGTGATGAACTTGACCTGAGCTCGCTGAACGATGAAGAGCTGACCCAGCAGATGCATGACGATCTCTATGACGGGCTCAAGTCGGAGATCGAAGTCGCCGTTCACATACTGCTGGAACGCGGCTGGGCCCCCTACAGGGTGCTGACCGAGGCCCTAGTCGAGGGCATGCGCATCGTCGGTATCGACTTCCGCGACGGCATATTGTTCGTTCCCGAAGTTCTGCTGGCTGCCAATGCCATGAAGGCCGGCATGGCCATTCTGCGGCCGCTCCTCATCGCCACCGGCGCCCCCCGCATGGGTAAGATGGTCATCGGGACGGTCAAGGGCGACATCCACGATATCGGCAAGAATCTCGTGGGCATGATGATGGAGGGCGCCGGCTTCGAAGTGATCGACCTCGGCATCAACAATGCGGTTGAGAAATACCTGGCGGCGATTGAGGAGCACAAGCCGGACATCCTCGGCATGTCCGCGCTGCTCACCACGACCATGCCTTATATGAAGGTCGTCATCGACACGCTGAAGGAGAAAGGCATGCGCGATGATTATGTCGTGCTGGTCGGGGGCGCGCCGCTCAATGAGGAGTTTGCCAAGGCGATCGGCGCTGATGCCTATTGCCGTGATGCGGCGGTTGCAGTCGAGACCGCCAAGACATACATGGCACGCAAGCACAATCAGATGGCGGCGGCGGCCGGCTAGGCGTCGTTCGTTCGGCTCTTATGACCAACGTCAACCTGCGACCTTCCGAAGAATTCACCTTTGCCAGGGGCGGAGGCGAAATTCTGCTGATCGCATGCGGCGCGCTTGCGCGTGAGATCATCGACCTGATCGAGCGCAATCACTGGACCGCCTTCGACGTCGCTTGTCTTCCCGCCAAATGGCACAACCGCCCCGAACTGATTGCCCCCGGTGTGCGTGAAAAGATCCGCGAGGCGCGTGGCCGCTACCGCAAGATTTTTGTCGCCTATGGCGATTGCGGCAGCGGCGGCCTCCTCGACAAGATGCTCGCCGAGGAAGGTGTGGAACGCATCGAAGGCCCCCATTGTTACGCTTTCTACGGCGGTGCCGAGCAGTTCGACCGTCACACCGATGAGGATGTGACCGCCTTTTTCCTCACCGATTATCTCGCCCGTCATTTCGACAAGCTGATTTGGGAAGGGTTGGGCCTGAAGGATCACCCCGAACTGCTTTCCGACTATTTCGGCAACTACACCAAGCTCGTCTATCTCGCCCAGACACGTGACGAAGAGCTTGCCAAGCGCGCCATGGCGGCGGCGAATAGGCTCGGACTTGCCTATGAATACCGCTATTCCGGCTATGGCGGGCTGGAGACATCCATGCGCAAGCTGGCCTGAGCAGGAGGAGCCTGAATGGATCGCATGGCGTATTTCAACGGCAGCATTGTTCCGGAATCTGAAGTCAGGGTCCCTTTCCGCGACTATGGTTTCCAGATGGGTGACGGTGCTTTCGACAGTGCGCGGTCGGTCGCCCACAAGCCCTTTCTCTTCAAGGAGCATGTCGACCGGCTCTATAAATCGCTGGGCTATCTGCGTCTCGATCCTGGCCTCTCGCCTAAGGAGATGCTGGTCCTTACCCACGAAATTTTCGAGAAAAACCGCCCGCTACTTGCCGAGCACGACGACTATTGGGTGAGCCAATGGGTGTCCCGCGGCATGCGCTCGATGAACCGCATCGCCGCCGAAGGTGCCCCTACGGTCATCGTCGAATGCTCGCCCCTGCCGTTCAGGGGGAGGGCGCAGTCCATGCGCGACGGTCTCGATGTGATGACCCCGGCCGGCATCCGCCGCACGCCGCCTGAAGCGATAAGTCCCCGCTACAAATCGATGAGCTACGGCAATCTGGTCGCCGGCGATATCGAGGTGCAGGCTATGCGGCCCGGCGCGACTTGCATATTGCTCGATACGCGCGGCTGTCTTTGCGAAGGCCTGGGCTCGAATATATTCATTGTCCGCGATGGTGAGGTCCTCACCCCGCATGAGCGTTACGTCCTCGCCGGCCTGTCGCGCCAGACCTTGATGGGTATTGCCGCCGATAAGCAGATCCCGCTCCGTGAGGCCGACATCGATCTTTACGACGCTTATGTAGCCGATGAGGCTTTCATCACCTCCACGAGCTGGTGTCTCGTTCCGGTCAAATCCATCAACGGCAAGCCCTTGGCAGCCGGAGCTTGGGGCCCGGTCACCCGCCGGCTTTCTGAAGGGTATAAAGAGCGTCTAGGCGGCTTCGATTACGTGGCGCAATACACACGCCACAATTAGCTCGTGCTCGACCCTTGCGGCCGGTGCCAGCTCGGCTCCTGAAACCCGCCGCCCTCGATGTCATAATAGTCGCCCTTGTCGGCGCAGAAGATATGGCCAGCGATGGCCAGGCCCGTGACGCCGTCGAGCGTGCCCGCGGCGATCGCCACATAATCCCTTTCTGTCCCTTTCCAGAACAGCGTCGACCCGCAAATCTGGCAGAAAGCCCGTTCGGCCCGTTCGGAGGAGCGGAACCAGCGCAGGCCCTCATCCCTGGTGATCTTGAAATCGGTGAGCTTGGCAGCGGTGGCAGCCATGTAATGTCCCGTCTGCTTGCGACACTGCGTGCAGTGGCAGCCGATCACCGGCCTCAAGCGACCCTCCACCTCGTAGCGCACCGCCCCGCACAGGCAAGAACCGCTGTGAATTACATCGCTCATGTTTCGCTTTCCTTGAATGCATCGGCCAGCGCCTTGATGTGATCGGGCCCGATGCCGCAGCAGCCGCCGAAGATTGTCACGCCGCGCTCCGCCCACGCCTTGGCCAGCTCCACAAACGCCGAAACCGGTATGATGTCGACGAATTTCCAGTTCGGCATGGTGAAATATCCGCTCTCGGGATAGGCGCCGAGCGGCCCTTTCCACTTCGCCTGCGCAACCGGAATGGCGGCTGTGGTATCATTGGGCGAGCTGTGCATGATGCACAGCACCGTGGCGCCCGTCTCCATTAGCGGGCGGATGATGTCTTCGAAGGCGAAATCTTCCCGTCCGAATCCCTTGAGCCGGCCATTCGCATCGGCTTCGACGGAGATCCCCGCCCATACCGGCAGGCCCGTCGCCACCGCTGCTTCGGTCGCCCACAGGGAATAATCGAGATCGCGCATCATCTCCATCATGATGAAGTCTACATCGGCTGCAACGAGGCTGTCCGCCTTTCGTTTGAACAAATCCCTTGCGTCTTTCTTGGACCATTCCCGTTGTCGCGCGGTTCTGTCCGAGCCCTTGACCACGGGCCGCATCGTCGAAAACGAACCCGCCACCGGCACCCGGTCCTGCGCTGCCTGCCTGGCAGCCGCCACGGCCGCCGCATCGATTCCCGGCAGCTCATCGTCGCGGCCCAGATGGTTGAACAGCAGCGCGCTCGTAGCGAAAGTATTGGCGATGATGATGTCGGCGCCGGCCGCGATATAATCTTCGTGAACCGCGCGCACGATTTCCGGATGCGTGATGTTTGCCTCGGCGCTCCATGTATCTGAGTTCATCGGCACGCCGCGCCGCTGAATGTCGGTGCCCGTGCCGCCGTCGAGAATGATGATCTGCCCGGTTTCAAGCTTCTCTTCGATCCGCTCATAGAGACTCACGACCATGGTCCTTTCGGCTGGGCAACAAGGGGTTCATGTCCAATGTCGCGACCGCCGGCGAATTCTACCAGCGCATGAATGCGCGCAGCAACGGAGGGGTGAGTGGAAAGCCATCCCCGCTCCGGCTCGGCTGCGGGACTCTCGATGAAAAACGCATGCACGCGCGAGGGAACATCCGGGATCGCAGCACCTTTTTCGATCCGCCGCAACGCCGAGATCATCGCATCGGGATCCTTGGTCAGTTCGACCGAACCCGCATCGGCCAGGAATTCGCGCGAGCGGGAAATCGCAAAACGGATGAGCACCGACACCCCCCATGAAATGGCAATGACCGCCAGCGCGATCACGATGATGAGCACGGCCGCCCCGCCGCCGCCGCTCTCGCGCCGCCCCCGATCCGAAGATCGTCTTGGCTGCGGCGAATACCCGAACGGGAAATCGAGCCGGCGGAACATGATGTCGGCTACGAAGGCGATGATGCCGGCGAAGATCACCGCAACCACCATGAGCTGGGTGTCTTTGTTCCTTATATGCGTCAGTTCATGGCCGAGAACCGCCGCGAGCTCGCGCTCGGACAGCTGATCGAGCAGCCCGCGCGTTACGGCAACCGAATAATTGCTGTCGCGAATGCCGGAGGCAAATGCGTTGAGCCCTTCGGTTTCGATGATCTTCAGCTTCGGCATGGCGACCCCGCGCGATATGCACAGGTTTTCCAGTGTATTGTAAAGCCGCGGCTCTGCCCGGCGTTCCACCCCGGCTGCACGCGTGGCATAGTCGATCATGCGCTGGTGAAATGCATAAGCGATGAGAAACCATAAGCCCGCCGCGATGAGCCCCGCCGGCCAAGCGTAGCGTACGTCCTCGACTGCGGCTTCCAGAATTTCCTGTGCCGTTCCGCCATATGTTCCAGCCTCGAAGAGCAACACCAGTGAAAACAGAACGGCATGAATGAGAAGAACGAAGGAGGCCAGTAGAAACACCGACTTTATCCGGTTCTTCTGGATGTGGGAATACAGACCGTAGACTCTGGCCATGTCTCAGGGCTGAAAGCTGACGGGTGGCGGTGTTTCGAGCTGCGTCCGCCTGTCCTCGCCGAGGTCGAAGAAATCCTGTGCCGTGAAACCGAAATAATTTGCAATGAACGCTGCCGGAAAGCTTTCGCGCTTGGCGTTGTATTCCGCCGCGGCGCTGTTGAAGAAGCGCCTTGCCGCTGCGAGCTTGTTCTCGATGTCGTCGAGCTGCTGTTGCAGCTCGAGAAAATTTTGGTTCGCCTTCAGCTCCGGATAGGCCTCGGCAAGTGCGAACAGTCTGCCGAGCGCTGACGAGAGGGCATTCTCGGCGTCCGCCTGCTGTGTCGGGCCCTTCGCACTCACCGCTGCATTGCGGGCCTGGATCACCGCGTCCATCGTCTCGCGCTCGTGCCTGGCATAGCCTTTCACCGTTTCAACCAGATTGGGCACCAGATCATGCCTTTGCCGAAGCTGCACGTCGATGTCGGCAAACGCCTGCCGGTTGCGCTGTCTCAGAGTGACCAGGGAATTGTAAAGAGCCACCCCCCATAACGCCAAGATGATGATCAGTCCGGTAATCAGCAGGCCGGTCATGAAACCTTCTCCGCAAAAATTTGCTGCCGCTAGTCTAGCCGGTCTTCACGCGCGCGGCGAGACGGCTCCTGCGGAACGCCTCCATGTGAAAGCGCGACTGGGTGGGCTGATATCGGAAGGCGCGCCCGATCGGGCATGCGCGACGTGCCAGACACCCCTCGGCCATGCAGTCTCTGCCGTCGACCGAAGCGATGTGGTCGACGCAGCGCTCGACGTCGTAGAAAGAGCCGGTAAACGCTTCGGCCGGGCATGCCGACAGGCACGGCTGGTCTGCGCAAGTGTCGCAGGGACTGCGGCTGCGCGAAATTGGCAAGTCGAACGCAACCGGGAACATCAATGCCGCTCGATAGGCATGCCACAGCCCGTAATCCGCATGGATGCCGAGACCGAGAGGTGATTGGTGGATGGCGCCGGTGCGTTTTGCCCATGTCAGGAAGGGCGGCGGCGGCGTATCGAACGGATAGACCGCTTGTGCGTCCAGCCGCTCGGCAAGCGCGCCGATCACCGTCCGGCACCAGCCGTCGAGCCCGCCTGGTGCCGAGCCTTGCTCGCGGTGGAACCGGCTGA
>DATFOT010000450.1:0-6480 GCA_035265265.1 Aestuariivirgaceae bacterium
CGTAGCTAAGCCCTTGCGACAGCGTGCCCTCCCTCAGCCGTTGCATCCGTGCCGGCCAATCGGCAGAGCGCAACCCGTGCGCGATAGCTGTTTCCTCAATTCTGCGGTCTTTCAAGCTGCGCACCGCCGCGATTGCATTGCCCGCGTTGTCGAATTGAAACCCGCCCTTGAGCCCCGGCGGCGGCAGGTCGAGGAGGCCGTCTCCATCCTGGAACACCAGCCGCCCCCCTTGCAGAATGGCGCTCCAATCCTGATTCGCGATGGAGAGCGGCGCGCCGGCCATTCTGGCACAGCGCTCGATCTCCATGAGCGCTTCCTCGCTCTGCCGCCCGACGATGCAGGGAACGGGACGTTTGAGTATTCCCGCCTTCTCGCGCGCGATGAGTGTGAGCGAATGGCCGAGATAATGCTGATGATCATAGTCGACGCTGGTGATCACGCAGGCGCGCGGCTGATCGATCACATTCGTTGCATCGAGCCTGCCGCCGAGCCCCACTTCCAGAAGCAGATAATCCGCCCCATGGTGCTTGAACGCCAGAAACGCCGCGGCCGTGGTGATCTCGAAAAAGGTGATGGGCTCTCCGCCGTTCGCGGCTTCGCATTGCTCCAGCAGCGCGCTGAGTTCGCTCTCGGCGATGAACGCACTTTTGCCCGGCCCGGTGGCAAGCCGTATCCGTTCGTGGAATTTGACGAGATGTGGCGACGTATAGGCATGCACCTTGAGGCCGGCCGCTTCCAGGATCGCTCTGAGATAAGCAACCGTCGATCCCTTGCCGTTCGTCCCTGCCACATGGATGACCGGAGGCAGTGCCTTATGCGGTTCGCCGAGCCGTTGCAGGATCCGCTTCATCCGGTCGAGCGAAAGGTCGATGATCTTTGGATGCAGCCCAAGCAGTCGCGTCAATATGGCATCGCTCACCGCCATGGCCGAATGTCCCCGGCGCTACTTTGCGGCGATCGGCATTTCATCGGGCTCGATGATCACCGGCGGGCTGATGATCTCAGTGACGGCAGGTGCCTTGGTCATGACGGCGATGAGGCGCGAGAGCGTCGCGCGCAACTCGTGGCGATGCACCACGGCGTCGACCATGCCGTGTTCCTGCAGATATTCGGCGCGCTGGAAACCTTCGGGAAGCTTTTCGCGGATCGTCTGCTCGATGACCCGCGGCCCCGCGAAGCCGATGAGGGCGCCGGGTTCCGCCAGATGAATATCTCCGAGCATCGCATAGGAGGCCGTCACCCCGCCCGTCGTTGGATTGGTGAGAACGACGATATAGGGAAGCTTCGCGTCCTTCAGGTCATGCACCGCGGCCGTCGTGCGCGGCAGCTGCATCAGCGACAGAATGCCTTCCTGCATGCGCGCGCCGCCCGATGCGGCAAACAGCACATATGGCGTCCCGCGTTCGACCGCGGTGCGTATCGAGGTGATGATGGCCTCGCCGGCAGCCATGCCGAGCGAGCCGCCCATGAACGCGAAATCCTGAACGGCGGCGATCACCCGCTGCCCGTCGAGCGCTCCCTCGGCGGTCGTTATGGCATCGCTGCAATTGTTCTTCTGCCGCGCCTCCTTCAGCCGGTCGGCATAACGTCTCTCGTCGCGGAAACTCAAAGGATCGATGGCGACATCGGGCAGCTCGATCTTTTCATATTCGCCCCCGTCGAACAAAAGCCCCAAGCGGACATCGGGCGGCACCCGCATGTGATAGCCCGACCCCGGTATGACGAACTGATTGGCTTCGAGGTCGCGGTAGAACACCATCTGGCCCGTCTCCGGGCACTTGACCCACATATTCTCCGGCACTTCCTTCTTGTCGCCGAGGAAGCTTCTGATTTTCGGCCGGATGAAATTCTTGATCCAGTTCAAGCTGATGCTCCTGCCTTGGCTCTGGGCTTCGCCGCCTGGCGGACACCTTGGGCGATCTCGCTGGTGAGCGCGAGCACGGCGGGGGCCGTTTCCTTGGTGGCGCTTCCGCTCATTGTCAGAGTGCCGGCGATCGAATTGATCAGTGCCGAACCCACCACGACCGCATCCGCCCCCGCAGCGATCGCTTCGGCCTGCTTTGCGCTCTTGACCCCGAAGCCCACGGCAACCGGCAATGATGTCTGCCGCTTGATGCGCGCCACATTGGAAATCACTTGGGCAACGTCTGGAACTTTGGTTCCGGTGATGCCCAGAACCGACACATAATAGACGAAGCCCGAGGTGTTGCTCAGTACCTTCGGCAGGCGCCTGTCGTCGGTTGTCGGTGTGGCGAGCCGGATGAAATTCAGCCCCGCTTTCATTGCGGGAATGCAGAGCTCATCGTCATGCTCCGGCGGCAGGTCGACGATGATGAGGCCGTCGGCCCCGGCACTCTTCGCATCGCCGAGAAAGCGCTCCGTCCCATAGATATAGATTGGATTGTAATAGCCCATGAGAACAATGGGTGTTTTATCGTCGCTCTCGCGGAATTCGCCAACGAGCGCCAGCGTCTTTTTCATCGTCTGGCCGGCTCTGAGCGCCCTGAGCGATGAGGCCTGGATGGCCGGCCCGTCGGCCATCGGATCGGTGAACGGCATGCCGATTTCGATCATGTCGGCTCCGGCCTTCGGCAATCCCTTCAGGATCTGCAGCGATGTGCCGAAATCCGGATCCCCCGCGGTTACGAAGCTGATGAGCCCGGCGCGGCCCTCGGTCTTCAGCCTCTCGAATGAAGTTTCGATCCGTGTCCTCAAATCGTGACCCCCAGATGATGGGCCACGGTGAAAATGTCCTTGTCGCCCCGCCCGCACATGTTCATCACCATCAAATGGTCCTTGGGCTTCGTGGGCGCAAGTTTGATCACCTGCGCCAGCGCATGGCTGGGCTCGAGCGCCGGAATGATCCCTTCGAGCCGGCAGCACAGCTGGAAGGACTCGAGCGCCTCTTCATCCGTTGCCGAAAGATAGTTCACCCGGCCGACGTCGTGCAGCCAGGCATGTTCGGGCCCGATGCCGGGATAGTCGAGCCCTGCGGAGATCGAATGCGCTTCGGTGATCTGGCCGTCGTCGTTCATCAGAAGATAAGTGCGATTGCCATGCAGGACGCCCGGCCGCCCGCCGCTGATCGATGCCGCATGCTTATCGGTCTGAAGGCCTTTTCCGGCCGCCTCGACGCCGTAGATTTCGATCTCCTTCTCGTCGAGGAAAGGGTGGAACAGGCCCATCGCGTTCGATCCGCCGCCGATGGCTGCGACGAGCGAATTGCGCAGCCTCCCCTCCCGGGCCAGGATTTGCCGGCGTGTTTCCCGGCCGATCACCGACTGGAAGTCCCGCACCATTTCCGGATAGGGATGCGGGCCTGCCACCGTGCCGATGCAATAGAACGTATCCTCGACATTCGAAACCCAGTCGCGCAGCGCCTCGTTCAAAGCATCCTTCAGCGTCCGCGAGCCCGACTTCGCCGGAATCACCTCAGCGCCCAGAAGCTTCATGCGAAACACATTGGGCTTCTGCCGCTCGATGTCGACCTCGCCCATATAGACAGCGCAGGTGAGTCCGAACCGCGCGCATGCTGTTGCAGTCGCCACGCCATGCTGTCCCGCACCGGTTTCGGCAATGATCCGCGACTTGCCCATGCGGCGGGCGAGAAGGATTTGCCCCATCACATTATTGATCTTGTGCGCCCCGGTATGGTTCAGCTCGTCGCGCTTGAAATAGATTTTTGCCCCGCCGAGATGCTGCGTCAGCCGCTCCGCGAAATAGAGCGGGCTTGGCCTTCCCACATAATGTTCGAGAAAATCCTCAAGCTCCTGTCGGAACGCCGGATCATTCTTGGCCTGGTCATATGCCGCTTCGAGCTCCAGGATCAGCGGCATCAATGTTTCGGCAACGAAGCGCCCGCCATGGATCCCGAAAAAACCCCTTTCGTCGGGTCCGGTCCGGTAGGAATTTGGAACACGCACGGTCAACGCGAATCTCCTTGGACGAGCGCTGCTTGGAACCACGGTTCTAGAGCAAGTGCCGGAAAGCTGTACATGAAATTTCGAGGGTTAATCCCCGGCGGGGTCGCCTGCCCGGGCTGCGGCGATGAAAGCGGCTATTCTGCCTAAATCCTTGATACCTGGGCTTGATTCAACACCGGATGAAACATCGACGATGGGTGCCGCCGTCAGCTTTATCGCCCTTGTCACGGTCTCCGGTGTCAGCCCCCCCGACAGCATGAAACGCTTGCGGGCCCCCTCATTGCCCAGAAGCGACCAATCGAAGGCTCGGCCATTGCCGCCTGGTAGCGCATCGGCGATGTCGGTCGGCGATTTGGCATCGAAAAGGATCATGTTGGCCGCCTTCCGGAACTCGCCTGCGGCAGCGACGTCCGGCGCATCCAGCACCTTGATCGCCTTGATCACCGGAATGCCTGTGATGTGTCTGATGGCCGCAACCCGTTCCGGATCCTCATGCCCATGCGCCTGGAAGTAATCCGGGCCTACATGCTGGGCGATATTCTGGATGAGCTGGTCGCTCGCATCGACGATCAGGGCGACGACCTTGGCGCGCCCGCGCGCCATGGCGGCGAGCTCGCGGGCCGAGATGAGATCGACATGCCGCGGGCTTGCCGGGAAGAACACCAGCCCGATAAAATCCGCCCCGGCCGCAATCGCCCCTTCGACCGTCTCGGGCGTGGACAATCCGCAGATTTTGACTTCAACCGGCATCCACGACTTCCTTCATGATCGTCCGCGCCGCTGCGCGTGGATCCTTTGCCCTGGTAATGGGTCGTCCGATCACCAGTAGATCCGCTCCCGCTTTCCGTGCCGCACTTGGCGTCGCCACCCGTTTCTGATCGCCGGCATGGCTACCCTCGGGCCTGACCCCCGGTACGACGGCAAGAAAATCCTTGCCCAGCACGGCCTTGATTTGGGCCACATCATGAGGGCTGCAGACGACGCCATCAAGCCCCGCACTCTTTGCGAGTTTTGCAAGCGCCAGCGCATGGTCTGCACTGCTGATTCTGCCGAGCCCGATCTCTGCGAGATCCTTCTCCTCGAGACTGGTGAGCACTGTAACGGCGATCAGCTTTGCGCGGCCCGACACCGCATCGGCTGCCGCTTCCATCATCCTCCGTCCGCCGCTCGCATGCACGTTCACGATTCCTGGACGGGGATCGAGGCGCATAAGCGCATCGAGCGCCGATGCAACGCTATTGGGTATGTCGTGCAGCTTGAGATCGAGGAAAACTGGCAAGCCGAGGCGCGCCAGCTGTTCATATCCCGCTCGCCCCTGCGCAAAGAAAAACTCCATGCCGAGCTTGAGCCATCCGACTTCGCCCGCAAGCTTCTGCACGAGTTCCTGCGCGGTGAAGAGTTCGCTCTCGTCTATGGCAACAGCGATGGGGTAGGAGGCATTAATCATCGCCGCGCAATTGCCGTCATGGGGCTGAATTTTGCAAGCCTTTTCAGGCGGGCAATCTCACACGGTGCCTATCAAGCCGGTATCGCGCTGCAGCGGCCGGGTGTGATCGTCGATCTCTACCTGCAGGCGCTCATTCTCCACCCTCAGCCGCTCATTGTCGTGGCGCAGCGCGCGCGCATGACGCCGCCAGCGTCCCTGATTGATCCAGGCACCGATCCACCCGGCCACCAGTCCCAGGAATATGCCGAGCACCATCACGCTCCACAGCGGCATTTGCAGAAAGACCGAAGAATTGCTGCGGTCGAACGGATCGAGTGACACATCGACCCACGTGCGGTTCGCGACAGCGAAGCCGACAAGCAGAATGGCCGTGGGTAGCCCGATGAGCCAGGTCAGGAAGCGCCTCACGAGTCCTTCAGCTGCTCCTGGTTCAGTTTTTCGCGCAGCTCTTTGCCGGTTTTGAAGAACGGCACCCTCTTGGCTTCGACCGAAACCGAACTGCCGGTTCTGGGATTGCGTCCCACTCTGGCATCCCGCTCCTTGACGGAGAACGCGCCGAAACCACGCAGCTCGACCCTGTCTCCTTCGCTCAAAGCCTTGATCACCTCATTGAGAACGGTGTTGATGATGCGCTCTACGTCCCGATGATAGAGATGCGGGTTGGCCTGCGCGATTTTCTGTATCAATTCCGACTTGATCATATGGGCCCCTTTACCCAAAGCGGCCGTCCCGCTTCTTCGGGGGGGTGGGACGCTTTACTGCGCGTCAGGGTGCCAAACCGCCAGAAGACCGTCAAGCCGCATGCCGCGGCCCTCTGCAGTTCGCTCGAATGCCTGGGCCAGCCGCTCGAAACCAAGGACTTCCAGGAGAGAGTGCACTGCGGCAAAACCGAGCCCCGCGCTGCCGAAACTCTCTTCGGCCTTCCAGTCGATGATCTGTGTGCCAAGCGGAATTTGTTTCGCTGTGACGAGCCAGCTTGTCGCCGCATCTTCGCCGCCGATCGCGTCCACGAGCTTGACTCGAAGCGCCTGGCGACCGGTGTACACCCGGCCGTCCGCCAGAAGCCGCACCTGGCCGATAGGGATTTGCCGCCGCTCCGCAACCAGCGAG
>DATFOT010000451.1:0-4434 GCA_035265265.1 Aestuariivirgaceae bacterium
GCACATTGTCGGGAACCTTGCGCAGACCGTCCATGTCATCGGAAAAACAGATGAGCCTTGTGGGAATATCCGACATGGCTTCAAAGGCGCGGCGGACCATGGCCGTGCGCGCGACCTCGCCGAATGTTCCAATGTGAGGAAGCCCGGAGGGGCCATAGCCGGTTTCGAACAGCACCTCCGGCGGCGGGGCCGCGCGACGGGAGATTCGCGCGAGAATCTTGCGCGCTTCCTCGAAAGGCCAAGCTTTACTCTCGAGCGCTTCGGCGCGGAAATCGGATGGAAGAGCCATGGAAGTGAATGACATCAGAAGGGAATGCCGCGCCACTCGTAAAGGGCTCGCAATGCCGCGTCAATCGGATAGGCTCACGGCGACGCCCGATGAGCCACGATCTTGCCAATATGGAAAATCCGCGGATCGATCTGCCGCGCGCCGCGCTGGCAGCGACGGCGCTCGGGGTGATCATTACCAGCGATGGGAAGAGCGCCGAATTCAGCGCGGCGGAGGGGCTCAAGCGCCTCGCAGGCGAGCCGCATCTGGTTTGCCATGCTCCCTATGCCATCGAGCGGCTGGCACTCATCGCGAATGAACAGCGCGATACGCGCCGGGCCGCGTCGCAGATACGGCATTTCGATGTCGCCGAACTGTTTCTGTTCGTGCGCCCCGCGCAATTCGCGGTGCCGACGCCCAGGGGTATCGCACGCGCGCTCGGGGTAAGAGAGAGCGACGACGGGAAAGCGCTGCAGTGTTGCGCGCAGGTGCTTCTGAAGGATCTCAGCCGTGCCGATTATCCGCACCGGAGGGAAGTCATGCGGCTTGCCGGTTTCCTCGCGCGCAGCAATTGGCCATGGGCTGCAGCTGTTGCCGCAGCGCTGGGTCCCAGCGAGGCGCGACGGGGGACCGAAGTATTCGCCACCGGTCTCAACGTCTGGGACCGGCTTGCGGAATGGGAAGAGGAAGGGCCGCCGGTAAAGCCATCGCAGCATGCGGTCGAGCCCGAAGAAGCGCTGGGGGTACTGCATAGGCTCCTCGGGGCGGAGGCAGAAGCACGACCGCAGCAGAAATCCTATTGCGCGGCGGCGACACGCGCCTTCGCGCCACGCCAGTCGCGGCACGAGAATACCATCCTCCTCGCCGAAGCCGGCACGGGGCTGGGAAAAACACTTGCCTATCTCGCGCCGGCACATCTGTGGTCGCGCAAGAACGCGGCACCTGTTTGGATCTCCACCTTCACCAAGAATCTCCAGCGCCAGCTCGAGCAGGAAACTGCCCGGCTTTATCCAGATCCCGGCGAGCGGCGCGAAAGGATCGTCATCCGAAAAGGGCGGGAAAACTATCTCTGCCTCCTCAACATGCAGGAAGCGTTCGGGCGGCTCACGGCGCAAAATCCGCGCAGCACACTTATTGCAGCCCTCATCGCCCGGTGGGCGCGCCACAGCCGGGATGGAGACATGGCGGGGGGAGATTTTCCTGCGTGGCTCATGGGCCTTGTCGCGGAAACCGGCCTCGAGGAAGGCCGCTCGGCAACGCCTTTGTCACTCGGCCTTACCGACAGGAGGGGCGAGTGCATCTACTCGGCCTGTCCGCATTACCGGCGATGTTTCATCGAGAAGGCTGTCAGGGCGGGCCATAAGGCGGAGATCGTCATCGCCAATCATGCCCTGGTGCTGCATCAGGTCGCGGTCGACCATGCACTCGGGGTGGCCGACGGCGGAGAGCAGGAAACCTCCGGAACATTTCGACGGCTTATCTTCGATGAGGGCCATCACCTGTTCGATGCAGCCGACAGCGCCTTTTCCGGCCATCTCACTGGGCAGGAAACAGCCGAACTCAGGCGGTGGATCCGCGGGCCCGAGGTGCAGGGCCGGCGCGGCCGCAGCCTTGCCGCCCGGCTGGCGGATTTGATCGGCGAGGAGGATGAGGCAGACAAGCTCCTGCAGACGACCGCGCTCCTCGCTCGTGAACTTCCCGGCCCCGGATGGGCAAGACGCATCCAGGCGGGCGTGCCTGAGGGACCGACGGAGCTGTTCCTGTCGCTGGTGCGCCAACAGGTTCTGGCACGATCGGGAAACGACAGCGGGCAGACGCTGGAGACCGATTGCCAGCCGCTGGTCGAAGGGTTGCGGGAAGAGGCCGGCATGCTCGCGGCTGCCCTGATCGACCTCAAGCGGCCCATGCTGCAGCTTGCAAGGGTGCTCATGAAGAAGCTCGAGGACGAAGCATCCGAAATCGGCAGCGCCGAGCGGGCGCGCATCGAGGCTGTCGCCCGATCGCTCCGCCGCCGGGGCCAGCTGATGATCGGAAGCTGGATCGAGATGCTGAGCCGAATCCTCGAGCGGCAGGAGCCGAGGTTCGTCGATTGGTTCTCGGTGGAGCAGAGCTACGGCCGGGAAACGGACGTGGGCCTGCACAGCCATTGGGTGGATCCGACCGAGCCTTTGGCCGAAGCGGTGCTCAAACAGGCCGACGGCGTGCTCATCACATCGGCGACGCTGAAGGACCGGCCGTTCGAGTCGCCTGAGGATTGGCAGAATGCGGAAATGCGCACCGGCGTGGTGCATTTGCCCTATCCGGTGGCGCGCATATCGCATGACAGCCCTTTCGATTACCCCGGCAATTCGAAGATTATCGTGGTCAACGACGTGAATCGCGAAGACATGGACCAGCTCGGTGCAGCCTATCGCGAGCTGTTTCTGGCATCCGGCGGCGGAGCGCTTGGGCTGTTCACGGCGATCTCGCGGCTCAGAGCCGTTCACCGGCGGCTGCTGCAGCCCCTCGCCCAGCAGGGGTTGACGCTCTTCGCCCAGCATGTCGATCCGATCGATACCGGCACGCTCGTCGACATGTTCCGCGCCGACGACGATGCCTGTCTTTTGGGAACGGATGCGGTGCGCGACGGCGTGGACGTTCCGGGCCGGTCGCTGCGGCTTATCGTGCTCGACCGCGTGCCCTGGGGGCAGCCGACCATTCTGGAAAGGGCGCGCCGGCGCGAATTCGGCGGCAATGCCTATCAGGACATGATCGTGAGGCTCAGATTGCGGCAGGCCTTCGGCAGGCTCATTCGCAAGGCGAGCGACAGGGGCGTGTTCGTAATACTCGACCCGCGGCTCGCCACACGTTTCACCAGCGCCTTCCCGCCGGGAATGGCGATCCAGCGCATCGGGCTGGTCGAGGCGATTGAAACCATCGCGAGCTTTCCTGGCCTTGCACCGAGAACGCAGCGCGTTTAGTCATGGCCTTCAGCAAGGCAGGGAAGTCTTATGGCTAAGATCATCAACCATCACCAGGCGCTCATTTATATCATGGTGACGATGAGCGGGGTCGACGGCCTCATCGGAGAAAAGGAATTGAAACGGATCGGAGGCATCGTCGAGGGCCTGCCGGTGTTCAAGTCTTTCGACAGCGAGACGCTGACACGCATCGCACAGGAATGCGGTGAGATTTTGCAGCAGGAGAAAGGCGGGCTCGAAGCGGTGCTGGGGCTCGTCAAGGATGCCCTGCCGCCCCTGCTCCATGACACAGGCTATGCACTTGCCTGCGAAGTCGCCGCGGCCGACCTGATGGTGTGGCGCGAGGAAATGCGGTTTCTCTCCATGCTCAGGGACGCCCTCGATCTCGACAAGCTCATCACCGCCGCCATCGAGCGCGGCGTGATCGCGCGACACCGGAGCTATCCGCCGCAGCAACGCTAATAGGGGCTCATGGGAAAGTAGCGCCGGAAGATGGCGCCGAAATTGCCCGAGGACTGCAGGCGGTCGAGGCCATAATCGAGCACGTCGCGCAGCTCGGTGTTGCCGCGCTTAACTGCGATTGCCATTCCGTGGCTGAAGTAATCGGGATCGTTGTAAGCGCCGGCGACAAAACGGCAGCAGTCTTGCGAAGCGTTGCCGGACAGCCAAAACATGAGCTGCAGGCCATCGCCGAAAAACGCATCCACGACGCCCTGCCGCAAG
The DNA here is from genome assembly GCA_035265265.1 of Aestuariivirgaceae bacterium. Classification (GTDB taxonomy): domain Bacteria; phylum Pseudomonadota; class Alphaproteobacteria; order Rhizobiales; family Aestuariivirgaceae; genus DATBLQ01. The sequence continues at coordinate 3,952 of DATFOT010000451.1, forward strand.
GCCTCGAGGCCTTCCTGCATCGAGGCGAAGGGGCGGATGTTCGATCGGGGAAAATATGTGGTGAGCCAGGCCTCATGGGCCGTACCCTTGATCACGCCGAGGCGCCTGCCCGCAAGGCTGCGCATATCGGCCTTGACGATGGGATTCTGCTTTCGCACAGCAAACCGGCCCAGCGAGCGATAATAGGCGCCAGTGAAGTCGGCGGTTTCCACGGCCTGTTCGGTGACCTTCACGCCGGCAATGACGGCATCGACTTCGCCACGTTCGAGCGCGGGCATCAGGTCGTCCCATGACCTTGCAGAGAATTCGCAGGTAAGACGCAGATCTTCACAGATGGCGCTCGCGACAGCGACATTGAAGCCGTTGAGGGCGCCGGTGCGTTCCTTGTAGCTGAAGGGCGGGAAATCATCATCGACAGCGATCCTGAGCGATTCCACTGCCTTGAGATCCGGCAATGGGCGCGACTGGTCGATATGGCGAAAG
>DATFOT010000452.1:0-7462 GCA_035265265.1 Aestuariivirgaceae bacterium
CGTGAGATACCAGCGCGATGGCAAGGATGTGGAAGTTCCCGTGGTCCTGGCAGCCGCGCCGGAAACGACCCCGCGATCCGAGACCAAGGTCGAAGGCGACAACCCGCTCGCCGGGCTCACCGTGGTGAACATATCGCCCGCCGTGAGCGAGGAATTTGGCATAACCACGGCGAAAATCGGCGTCGCCGTCGTCGAGGTCGCGGAAGGTCCAGCTCAACAGCTCGGGTTTCGCAAGGGTGATGTCATCCTCGATATCAATGGTCAGGAAATCGACAGCGTCGACACGCTTTCGGCAGTTCTATCGCAAGGTGCCGACTACTGGTCGCTGGCGATAAACCGCAATGGCCGGCAGCTCCGCCTCAGGGTGTCGGGGTAATGGCGTCATGGCAAACTTGTTCGAGGCGGCGGGACTAGCGAAGGATGCACCACGGCCGCTGGCCGACCGGCTGCGCCCCACGGTTCTAAGCGAGGTCGTCGGACAGGATCATTTGGTTGGGCGCGAGGGTGTGCTTACTCGGATGCTCAGGGCAGGGCGTCTCGGCTCGATCGTTCTATGGGGGCCGCCCGGCACCGGCAAAACGACGATCGCCCGGCTTCTCGCAGGCGAGACAGGCCTGGCCTTCGAGCAGATGTCGGCGATCTTTTCGGGGGTCGCCGATCTCAAGAAAGCCTTCGAGCAGGCTCGCATTCGGCGTGAGCAGGGGCGCGGCACCTTGCTGTTCGTCGACGAGATCCATCGGTTCAACCGTGCTCAGCTCGACAGTTTTCTGCCCCATGTGGAGAACGGAACAATCACGCTCATCGGTGCGACGACGGAGAACCCATCCTTTGAGCTGAACGCCGCACTCCTGTCGCGGATGCAGGTGCTCGTCCTGCACCGGCTCGACGAGCGGGCCATGAACGAGCTTATCTCCCGGGCGGAACAGTTCGAAAAGCGGCCGCTCCCGCTGACGCCGGAGGCAAAGGAGCATCTGATCGGACTTGCCGACGGCGACGGCAGATACCTGTTCAACATGATCGAGGATGTGTATTCCGCCGTCACAGCCGAAGATCCGCCGCTCGATCCCGAAGGGCTTATCCAGATCGTGCAGAAACGTGCCCCGCTGTATGATAAGGCGCAAGACGGCCATTACAATTTGATCTCGGCTCTTCACAAGTCGGTGCGCGGTTCCGATCCCGATGCCGCGCTTTATTATCTCGCCCGCATGCTCGCGGCCGGGGAAAATCCGCTCTTCCTTGCAAGGCGGCTGGTTCGCATGGCGATCGAGGACGTCGGGCTTGCCGATCCGGAAGCCGTCCACCAGGCATTGGCCGCGAAGGATGTCTATGATTTCCTCGGAACGCCGGAGGGCGAGCTTGCGCTGGCACAGGCCACGATCTATCTGGCGACGGCTCCCAAATCCAATGCAGCCTATGTCGCATTCGGGACGGCGAGGCGACGAGCCCAGGAAACCGGTTCGCTGTCGCCGCCCAAAATCATTCTCAATGCTCCAACAAAGTTGATGAAGCAGCAGGAATACGGTGCCGGCTACGCTTATGATCATGACGAGCCGGAAGGGTTCTCGGGCCAGAATTACTTTCCAGAGGGCATGGAGCGGGAGAGCTATTACGACCCGCCGGAACGTGGGTTCGAGCGGGAAATCCGAAAGCGGCTCGACTATTGGGCAAAGCTGAGGCGGGAGAAGCGGAGTTGAACATTACCCATCGCAGGGTCGCTGCGGATGAGGATGGCCTCAGGGTGGACCGCTGGTTCAAAGTCAATTATCCCGCCGTCACCCACGCCTATCTGAACAAGCTGCTGCGGACCGGGCAGATACGAGTCGATGGTGCACGGGTCAAGGGCAATTCGCGATTGGAGCAGGGCCAGGACGTGCGCATTCCGCCACTGGCTTTCGACAGACGCCCCGTCGATGCGCCGGATGAAGAGCTGCGCCCTCTGACCAAGGAAGAGCGGGCCCTGTTCGGATCGATGATCGTCCATGAGGACAAAGATCTCTATGTTCTCAACAAGCCGGAAGGACTGGCGGTTCAGGGAGGAACCAAAACGCACCGGCATATCGATGGCCTGCTGATGGGACTCGCGGCGGAGCTCGGCGAGCGGCCAAGACTTGTCCACCGGCTCGACCGCGACACATCGGGTGTTCTGGTAATCGCGAAGCGGCGCTCGGTGGCATCATCGCTCGGGCGGCTGTTCGCGACGCGCTCAGTTAAAAAGATTTATTGGGCGGTGGTGAAGGGAGTGCCGAAACCGACCCAGGGTCGAATCGACGTCCCGCTGGTGAAATCCGCAGCGCGAGAGGGCGACCGCGTGCGCGCCGCCGGAGCCGGCGATGAAGCCGAAGCACAGCGCGCGGTGACCAATTATGCGGTCATCGACAGGGCCCCGCCGGCGCTTTCCTGGGTGACGCTGAAGCCGGTCACCGGGCGCCAGCACCAGCTGCGCGCACATATGGCACACATCGGCCATCCCATACTCGGCGACAACAAATATGGAGGCGACATCGATCTGCCGGAAGCCATCGCCAATAAATTGCATTTACACGCACGGCGGATCATTTTTCCTCACCCGCGCGGCGGCGAGGTCGACATCACGGCACCCCTGCCGAAGTTCATGCGACTGACGTGGCAATATTTCGGTTTCGATCCCGACCGTTATGATGAAGGGCCGGACACAAGGTCATGAAAGCACTCTGCCCGGAGCTTCTCCTATAATGGTCCGGCACCCACGGCGGTTTTTCAGGCAAGCAGCGCCGACCGGAAGCGGTCCCTATGGAATCGCTTTGGACGGGCGGCCGTTGAAAACTCCTGGCAAACGGGATTTCATGGTGCCGAGCCTGGCATTGGCTGAAGCGATCGCAGCCGAATGGAACGGCCAGGGCGATTGGGTGGACCCGGACCGCATGGCTCTTACGAAGCTGGCGAACACCGCCATCGACCGCGTAATGGGCAGCGAAGGCAGGATCATCGACGACATCGTTGCTTATGCGGGCACGGATCTCGTGTGTTACCGCGCCACGGAGCCCGAGGGCCTCGTTCAGCGCGAGGGCAAGGCATGGGATCCCGTCATCGAGTGGGCGGCCGAGTTATTCGACGCAGAGTTTCAGACGGTCGAGGGCGTCATACACCGGGTGCAGGATGATTCTGCGATACAAGCGGTGCGGAAGTATCTGGCCGGGCTGGATGCAATGCGGCTCTGCGCCATTCACAATCTCACCAGCTTGACGGGATCGGCACTGATAGCGACAGCAGTGAGCGAAGGCTTTCTCGAACCGGAGGATGCCTGGCGCGCCGCTCATGTGGACGAAGACTGGCAAATCGAGCGCTGGGGGCGCGATGAAGAAGCCACGCAGCGTCGCGCGAAGCAAGAGGAGGAGTTTCGCCAAACCGTGCGCTTTCAAAATCTGCTCGGCGGGAATTCACCCAATTCGCCGGTTTGACGCAGCCTGCCACGGTGGTAAGGCTGGATGGCAGACCAGGAAGGAGCAGGGCCATGCAGGAGATCCTCGAGCAGCTTGAAAAGCGGCGTGCCACAGCAAGGCTGGGCGGAGGCCGGGAGCGCATAGATGCCCAGCACGCGCGCGGCAAGCTGACGGCGAGGGAGCGCATCGACATATTGCTCGATGAGGGATCTTTCGAGGAGTTCGACATGTTCGTCGAGCATCGCTGTACAGAATTCGGCATGGCACAGCAGAAGATTCCGGGCGATGGAGTGATCACCGGCTGGGGCACGATCAACGGCCGACTGGTCTATGTGTTCGCGAAGGATTTCACGGTTTTCGGGGGATCGTTATCCGAAGCGCATGCACGAAAGATCACCAAGATTCAAACAATGGCGATACAGAACCGGGCGCCAGTCATCGGTTTGTTCGACGCGGGCGGCGCCCGCATCCAGGAAGGCGTGGATGCGCTGGGGGGCTATGGAGAAGTTTTTGCCCTCAATGTCCAGGCCTCCGGGGTGATCCCGCAGATATCGACCATCATGGGTCCATGTGCGGGAGGAGACGTTTATTCGCCGGCAATGACCGATTTCATCTTCATGGTAAAGGACACGAGCTACATGTTCGTTACCGGCCCCGATGTGGTGAAAACGGTGACCAATGAAACGGTGACGGCCGAGCAGCTCGGCGGTGCGTCCATACATACCGTCAAGTCGTCCATCGCCGATCATGCGTTCGACAATGATCCGGAGGCTCTGCTGCAGGTGCGGCGGCTCGTCGATTTTCTGCCCTCCTCCAATATTGCCGAGGTTCCGCATTGGCCGACCGAGGATGACGGCGAACGGCTCGATATGTCGCTCGATACCCTCATTCCAGCCAATCCCAACCAGCCCTATGACATGAAGGAGCTGATTTACAAGACGGTGGATGAGGGAGATTTTTTCGAGATCCAGGAGGCGCATGCAAAAAACATCGTTGTGGGCTTCGGGCGAATAGAGGGTCATACAGTCGGTGTCGTCGCCAACCAGCCGATGGTGCTGGCAGGCGTCCTCGACAGTGACTGTTCAAGGAAGGCCGCCCGATTCGTGCGATTCTGCGACTGCTTCAACATACCGCTGGTCACGTTCGTCGATGTGCCGGGATTTCTGCCCGGAACAGCGCAAGAATATGGCGGGCTGATCAAGCATGGCGCCAAGCTGCTCTTCGCTTATTCGGAGGCCACCGTGCCGAAGGTGACGGTGATCACCCGGAAGGGTTATGGCGGAGCCTATGTGGTGATGTCCTCGAAGCACATACGCGGTGATGTGAATTACGCCTGGCCGACAGCGGAAATTGCGGTCATGGGACCGCGGGGCGCCGCCGAAATCATCTACCGGGCGGAGCGGCCGGACCCCAAAAAAATAGAGGCGCGGATCAGGCAGTATGAGGAGCGCTTCGCCAACCCGTTCGTTGCAGCGGAGCGCGGCTTCATCGATGAAGTGATCATGCCGCATTCAACGCGAAAGCGGGTGTCGCGTGCATTGAACATGCTGCGTCACAAGAAGCTCGAGAATCCGTGGAAAAAGCACGACAATATCCCGCTCTGAGGGTGGTGCCGGCTCTCATGCGGTGATGAGCAGGGCGCCTATTTCGCGCGCCTGCGAGATCGCTTCCTCGAGGGTCATGCCGTTGGCCTGATGAACTCCCAGCGGGTGCTCACTGTTGTCGAGATAGGCGACGGGACGCATGCGATCGTTCTGAAGATAGATCGTACATGCCCGGCCGAGCGTGTCGGGATAGTGCCTGAGGTTGTTGGCAAGCGTGCCCTGAAGGGGTGCCATGATCTCGTTGTCGTTTTCCTCGAAACGGTCCCAGCACAATTTGTAAGCCTTCCAGTCGAGCTTGCACCAAACGCCCCAGCCGAAGCGCTGCGAAAAGCCGTGGACCGGCGCCTCCATCACGCAGCGGACGAAATAATGCCGCCCGTCCAATATGCAGAAATCGCTGGTCAGCAGCACGCGCTCGCCGCGCAGCTTCTCGCCGATGTCGAAGCACATGTCAGGCATTTCAAACGTCAAATCGGGCAAGCCCTCGTGCAGCTGGTCGCACGAGGCACATTTGTAGCGAAACTTTGCCGCGCCCACTCTTCCCTGAAACAATGGCACAACGTTCATCGAGCACTCCGTCCGTTGCGAGCGACTGTGACGCAAAATTCTAAGCGATCGGTGAATGGCAAAATTTGCTGCCGCGCCAAGAGCTGCGGAAAACAGCCGAAATCCAGGCTTCAGAAACACGCCCCTCGTCTTATGCTTAACCCTTGGTTCACGCCAACCATAGAATGGATGTGAAGACCGGACTAAGCGGCAGTCTTCATTGGTTCGGCGGTTAGGTCATACTCGTCGGCACCCGTGATACGGGCCCGCAGCAATGTGCCAGGGTGCATGTCGGGAGCATAAGGCAGAAGCACGTTGCCATCGATCTCAGGCGCATCCCAACGCGTGCGCGCGACGATGTGACCGGCAGCCTCATCGACGCGATCGACGAGCACCTCGGTTTCGCGGCCGATCTTCGCTTTCAGAATCTCCGCACTGATTTTCTGCTGTGCTTGCATGAAACGGTGCCAACGTTCTTCCTTGACCTCTTCAGGTACGGAATTTGCCAGTTCATTTGCCTTGGCGCCGGATACGGCCTCATATTTGAAGCAGCCGACGCGCTCCAACCGGGCCTCGGCCAGCCATTCGAGAAGGAAGACGAAATCCGCCTCCGTTTCGCCCGGAAAGCCGACGATGAAGGTCGACCTGACTGCCAGGTCCGGGCACATGCCCCGCCAGAGCGCAAGACGATCCAGGACCTTTTCCTGATTGGCAGGACGCCGCATCGCCTTGAGCACGCGCGGAGAGGCGTGCTGGAAGGGGATATCAAGATAGGGAAGGATCTTGCCCTCTGCCATCAGCGGGATGATCTCATCCACATGGGGATAGGGATAGATGTAGTGGAGCCGGATCCAGGCGCCGAAATTGCCAAGCTCGCGCACCAGATCGGCAAATTTGGCGCGAACCTGGCGAGCGCGGAATTTGCTTTCGGCGAATTTAAGATCGATGCCATAGGCGCTGGTATCCTGGGAAATGACAAGCAACTCCTTCACCCCGGCGCCAACCAGCCGTTCGGCTTCGTAGAGCACCCCTGCCGCCGGACGGCTGACAAGATCGCCGCGCAGTGAAGGAATGATGCAGAAGGAACAGCGATTGTTGCAGCCCTCCGATATCTTCAAATAGGCATAGTGGCGGGGCGTGAGTTTTAGGCCCTGCGGCGGCAGAAGATCGAATTTGGCATCATGCACGGGGGGAAGCGCGATATGCACGGCGTTGACCACTGCATCATATTGCTGCGGCCCGGTAACGGCCAGCACGCCAGGATGGGCTGCCTTGATCGTCTCGGCGTCCTTGCCCATGCAGCCGGTAACGATGACGCGGCCGTTCTCGGCCATTGCTTCACCGATGGCGGCAAGCGACTCCCTTTTGGCGCTGTCCAGAAAACCGCAGGTGTTGACGATGACCACATCGGCGCCATGGTAATTGCCGGAGAACAGATATCCCTCGGCACGGAGCTGCGTCAGGATGCGCTCGGAATCGACGAGCGCCTTTGGGCAACCGAGGCTGACGAGACCAATGGTAGGCACGGGCTTGTTCATGGCGTTCGAATATAGGAAGGCGGCAGCTTAGGCAATGCGGCTTTGTCGGCTCTTTTCGCAAGTTTACGCCGCCCATCCGACCAGCTACAACCGCCCGGGGCACACTCAATGAGCAGCACCGGCAGCCTGGACCCGTCATCGATGTTCAGAAAGATACTCATTGCCAACCGCGGGGAAATCGCCTGCCGAGTGATAAAAACGGCGCGGCGGCTCGGCATAAGCACAGTTGCGGTCTATTCAGAGGCCGATGCACGGGCGCTGCATGTCGATATGGCCGATGAGGCGGTAGCGATCGGACCGCCTGCCGCGAGCCATTCCTATCTCGTCGCCGACCGGCTCATCGAGGCTTGCCGCA
>DATFOT010000453.1:0-3699 GCA_035265265.1 Aestuariivirgaceae bacterium
ACGGTCCATCCGGCGTGGCGACGGTGCCGTCGGCCGAGATCGGGCCCTTTGAAGCGCTGTTCAGCGCGAGGCCGAGGGAGCCAGTGTTTTCTGCAAGCGATGCCGACTTCATTCCGGGCAGCGATGTAGCGATCACTTTGCCCTTGTCGTCGATGATCACCGCGGCCCCGGTTTTCGCGATGTCGAGAGTTGCGAGAAAGCTCGCAAGCCGAGCCAGGTTAAGCGTCACCATCAACACGCCCTGCAGCCGCCCATGCTGTTCGAGTCGCGTGGAAACAACCGCCGCCGGCTCAAAGCCCGACGGCAATATGTCGACCATCGTCCACAGCTGGCCCTTGCCGGTCATGGCGGCGCGATACCATTTGCTGCCGAGCGAAACATAAGCCGTCTCGCCCTTGGTGCGCTCTTCGAAGAAGATATCGCCGGGGATCGGGCGGTAACGGTCGCGGCGCAAATAGCGCGCACCGGAGGCGAGCGGCTCGCCGATCTCCACCATTTCGATTTTGCCGTCGTCGAGCGCATGCGAACCGAAGAAACGTCCATCCGGGAAACCAAAGCCGATCCATGAGACGGAGGGGAGAGAACGAAGGACGGAGAGGAAGACGAATTCACGCTTCACTTCATCTCCGGCGTTCACCGCGCCCTGAAACAGGATGGAGCGCACGATTTCCGTCGCGCCTTCGGCAGCCCGGAATGTGGTTTCCAGTTCCTTGCGCACCGCATTGGCGGTCTGCGCATTGAGCGATCCGACCACCGTCTCGATATTGCGGCTGGCCGTCCACATCCACGAGACATGCACCACCAGCGCGGTCAGGAGAACGGCGGTCAGGACGAGCGCAGTCAGGGCAAGGCCGAGGCGGGGCCGGAACCCCTGTGCCGTGTCAGCTTTCATGCGGCGAGACTACCATAGTGGAGACGGGCAATTGCTATTTTGAGGAGGCCGGTAACCCCGTGCCCCGGCTTAATGAGAATCCTCGACAGCGATTACGAGGCCGGCACGGAACAGCGCCAGGATTTCATCGACGAGGTCGAACATCGGATCACGGGCAAGGGCGCGGGCAGCAGCGCATTCGAGCTGCTTGCGGCGTGCGAGGCTGCGCCAGAAGGCGAAGCGCGAGGATGACAGTTCGGCGAACCGGACGCGGTCGCCGCTGCGAAAGATCGCGGTGCGCGTGATACGGCGGTCGAGCAGGCGGTCCTCGGCGTGGGTACCCTGCCACAGCGGAAGGAGCGGCCAGCGAGACACGGTAAAGTGCAGAGACGGCTGAAGCATAAGGCGCAGGTTCGGGGCGCTATGGCCAAGCTTCGCGAGCACGCACGGTGCAAGAGGCGAATTTTCGGCTGCGGTCAGCGCAGAATGCACGGCCCATTCGAGAGAAGCCATCTCGGGCAAAATCGGGCCTGAGCGGCAGGCCGGGAATTTCGCGAGAAATCGCGGCAAGGCGCTGCCGTAGCTCGACAGAAGCGGCTCACGCGGGGGATGGGCTTTTACGAATTCGAAGGCTGCATAGCGGAAGAAGCGCTCATCGCCCACCCGTGCGGTGACGGGAAACACCGCCGCGAGATGGCGGGTCAGCGAGAGAAAGGTGTTGTTGCGGAAGATCGCGAAACGGCGAACCGAATCAGCGCTGGGAAGAGTAAGCTCGCCGGCGAGGGAAGCCGCATCGCCGCTGAGCACGGCCTCGGTCATCGCGCTTTGAAGTTCGGCAAGATCACGCATGGGCCATGCTTCCCTTGAAATTGGACGCAAGCGGATGGTGGTCGCAGACGGCCACGCCGGCGGCCGAGGCGCGGCTCGGCGGCATGAGGGGTTGGGCGGCTTCCGAGACGGCTCTGGATAGAAGATCGGCCCACATCCCTTCACCGAGCAGCGTGGCGAGCGGGGGGAGGTCGCTATCCCATTCGATCAGCGTCGGCCTTGGGCCTAGTCGCTCCAAGGCGGCGCGATAGAGCGCCCATACTTCGGCGGCAATTGCGGAACCATGGCTGTCAATGAGAACCGGGCCGTCGAACGTTTCATTGACCGCATGGCCTGCGAGGTGAATTTCGCCGATCGCAGCTCCTGGCAGGCCGGCAATATAGGCCTTGGCATCGAAACCGAGATTATGAGCGGAAACATAGACATTGTTGATGTCCAGCAGCAGGCCGCAGCCGGTACGTTCCACGATTTCGGTGAGGAACTGCGGCTCGGCCATGGTGGAGCGCGCGAAGCCGACATAGGCGGAAAGATTTTCAACCAGGATCGGCCGCTTGATAGCATCCTGCGTGCGCTCGATATTGCGGCAGACGATGTCCAGCGCCTCCTCGTCGAATGGAACCGGCAGGAGATCGTTCAGATAGATGCCATCACCGACGCTCCAGGCGAGATGTTCGGAGACCATGGCGGGCTCCAGGCGATCGCAAACCTCCTTGAGACGCCCCAGATGTTTTTCGTCGATGCCGCGAGCGGAACCCAAGGACAGGCCGACACCATGGACGGCGAGCCGATAGTGGCTGCGAATATTCTCAAGAGCGGCGGTGGCAGGGCCGAAGTTCATGTAGTTTTCGGCATGCACCTCCAGCCAGCCCATGGAAGGGCGGGCCTCAAGGATTTGCGCCATGTGGGGGCTGCGCAATCCGATGCCTGCGACCGCAGGGAGAGAGGCGGAGGAGGAGGTCGTCGGCATGAGACTATCCTTTCGTCGGGCCGGCCCGAGGACCTTTGGGACGGCTTTAAGCCTTGGGCTCGGTGCTGCCGCCGGTGAGCTTGCCGCATGAACCGGAAGGCAGGTATATCCAGGCATCGCCCTGGTTATCGGCCGCTGCCGTTCCGGCGCAGGAGTGCGTGTTGGTCTGACAGTCGTTCATGCCGGCCTTGGACACGCCGTAACATTTCTCGAAGGAAAATTCCGGCTGGGGGGCAGGCGCGCTCTGCGCGATGCCGGCAGCCGACAGGGAGGCCACCGCGGCAATGGCCGAGGCAGCGATGCATTTGGTGGGAATCATTGAGCTCTCCTCGTCGTTTCCTGTGTCTAGACGCATGTTACGATAGCGGCCCCCTACCTCCCGGCCAATCACTATAGATCAACAAAAAGTGCCCGCTCTCCTTCGTCACCCCGACTAAGGCCGGGGGTCAAGCCCCGTGGGGCATCGCCACGGCGGTAACGGTTTATTTACCGCTATGAACAAACCTCCTCTTAGGCGGCCGAGCGCAATCGGGCCAGCCCGTCAGCTCGGAGAACAGCAGTGGCTCAGCTCAGGCTCTTGACCGATATCGTGGGCTTCGATCTTACCCATGTCTATCTGATGCTCCATGTCCTCGATAAACGCAGTGACGGCCGCGACGACTACGCCGAGCGCCTATCACCCCATGCGGATAATCAGTCCTTCCTGCGGATGACATTGCCGGAGTGCCATGTTTTTCTGCGTGCGCTGAGGGAATTCAATGGGCTGATCGAGCTAACCACGCCGGTGCTGGAAGAAGCCAAGCGGGCGAGGTCGAGGCAGAATGGGACCCATGCGGCGGCAGAAACGAGAGAAGATGCGGCCGCACCCGTGGAGCCGTCGCTGAGCGAGATCATGGAGCGGCTCAATTCGCGGATAACCGAGGGCAATGGCACGCCGCCGGAAGAATCCTAGCAGGTGCCGGTCATTTGGTGAGATAATCGGCGCATCTTGGCGCCGCCGCAGTGCCCCAGGGCATGAGCGGCACGGTGGATG
>DATFOT010000454.1:0-3825 GCA_035265265.1 Aestuariivirgaceae bacterium
GCATCATAGGCGTTAGAGGGGCAGACCACCTTCAAGCCTGGGATGTGGGTGAAGAGCGGCGTCAGCATCTGCGAATGCTGGGCGGCAGCGCGGAAACCGGCCCCTACCATGGCGCGGATCACCACTGGCGTTTCCGCCTTGCCGCCGAACATATATCTGAACTTGGCAGCCTGGTTGTAGATCTGGTCGAAACAAACGCCCATGAAATCGAGAAACATGAGCTCCGCGACCGGCCGCATGCCGCAAGCAGCAGCCCCGATAGCTGCGCCGATATAGGCCGACTCCGAGAGAGGTGTGTCGAGAAGCTTGCCGCGATGCTTGGCATGCAGCCCCTTGGTCACCCCGAGGACACCGCCCCAGGCATCCTCTTCGCCCTGGGCACCGGAGCCGCCGACGATATCCTCGCCCATTATGATCACCGATGGATCGCGGGTCATTTCCTGGTCAAGCGCTTCGTTGATCGCCTGACGCATGCTGATCTTACGTGCCATTGCTAAAGTGCTCCTGCGATCAGTAACTGACATAGACATCATTGATCAGATCGGCGGCGGACGGCAGTGCAGCCGACTTGGCAAATGCAACCGCCTCCCGTATGAGAGTCTCGGCCTCACGGTCGATTGCCTCAAGTTCGGCACGGCTGATGATGCCCGCCTCGACAACACGATCGGCAAACATCTTAATGCAGTCCTTGTTGGCCCGGATGTCGTCAATCTCGCCCTTGGCGCGGTAGGTCTGCTGGTCGCCCTCGAAATGGCCGAACATGCGGATCATCTTGCATTCAAGGAGAGCAGGGCCGCCACCTTCACGCGCTCGCTTAATGATTTCGCCCGCCGCTTCGTAGACGGCGAAAAAATCAAGGCCGTCAACGGTCACGCCGGGAAGGCCGAAACCTGCGGCGCGGTCGACATAGGAGTCGACGGCGACGGCATAATCCCGCGAGGTGGATTCGGCATAGCCGTTGTTCTCGACTACAAAGATTGCAGGCAGGTTCCACACGGCGGCGAGGTTGAGGCTCTCGAGGAAGGTGCCCTGGTTCGAGGCACCATCCCCGACAAAGGAAATTCCCACTCCGCCATCGCCGCGATACTTCGCGGCAAGGGCTGCGCCGCAAATCAGCGGCGCGCCGGCACCGAGGATGCCATTGGCGCCCATCATGCCCTTCGAAAGATCGGCGATGTGCATGGAGCCGCCTTTGCCGCGACAGGACCCCGATACTTTCCCGTGGATTTCCGCCATCATTTCCCGAGGATCCACCCCCTTGGCGATGCAATGGCCATGGCCGCGGTGGGTTGAGGCAATCCGGTCATTGTCCTGCAGATGCATCATGATGCCGGTGCCGGCGGCTTCTTCGCCCGCGTAGAGGTGAACGAAGCCCGGAATATCGCCTGCGGCGAAATCCGCGTGAAGTCGTTCCTCGAACTCGCGAATAGTTCGCATCGTCCGGTAGGCTTGCAAAAGCCCGGACTTGTCGAGGGGGAGTGAGCTCTCAGGCCTGGGACTTCTGGTTTTGGCCCCCATATCATCAACGGCCTTGGCCTTGGATTTAGGCGCGGTCTTAGTATTTTTGGACTCAGATCGTTTGATGGCTTCGGCATTCATGAGGGGTCTCCCGATAATTGCTGCCTGCAGTTAGGTTTGATGCGCATGAGGCCATGCGTGGCCGCATAATGCATGCAGGCGCTGACATTAACGGTTTTGAAGGCATTGGGCACGAGCTCGATAGTCACTTCGTCTTTGTTGGAGAATGACAATTCACGCTCACCATCAAGAGCGAGAGACCCGTCGCTTATCTCCGGCCGGAACTTTTTCTTCGCAGGCATAGCACGATAGCTGAGGATACCGATTTCGCGCATGTAGCCGGGTGCGATCGGGGCGTCGAGCGTGATTTTGGCATCAGCGTCGAGGCGCACATGAAGCCCGTGCTTTTCGCGGCGCGTCACAGGTTTCAAAAGGCCGGCGATTGCCGACATGCCGATCACCTCTGGATTGGCGAATGTCACAAACAATTCGCGGAAGGTCTCGGTGCGCCAAAGGGCCCGCGCTCCGACATACCGCTCGGTGACAACAGCCACGTCGACCAGTGCAATTTCCTCATGATCGTTGACTTTCACAACCAGCTTCTTGTTGGACAGGAAGGCGGTGCGCGCCGGAATCTTGCCACCCACTGCCAGACCGACAGCCAGTCCGGTGATGGTCGGCTCGCGATGTTCCGGAAAGGCGTTGTTGGTACCCGTCGAGATGCCGGCGATGGGCACGTCGCCGCAGGCCATGACAACAGCGCGATGCGTGCCATCGCCCCCCAGGACCACGATAGCCGACACACCGATCTGTTCCATCACGCGTGCGGCGCGGTATGTGTCATCGACGGTGCCAGTTATCCTGTAGTCGAAATATTCCAGCCGCGGGAAATGCTTGAGCCCCTGGTTCTCAGCACGGTCAATGCCGCGGCGGACGTGGTGCCGGATGCCGCCTTTCTCCGGCATCATGTAGACCCGATGCACGCCGCACGCTTTGAGGCAGGCCAGAACGCTCAGCACGATGTTGGCACGGTCGGTGATCTGCATCGCGGTCGCATTGGCAATGACGCGCCTGATGTCACGCGCAGAAACTGGGTTGGCAATAATGCCAACGGCAATGCCTGCTGGCCTTTGCATACCAACTCCCTGCCACGATTGTCGTTTTCCTCGGCAGATCATATAGAGGAATTCTCCTTGTTGTCGATAGAGAAGGTTGCGGAATACCTGGGACACCAACGCTTGATATTCGAAAAAGCGTTGGGTGAAGCGGATGAAGTGCAAAGGAACATGAGAGCAATAAATAAGGAGCGGCGTAATTGTTGGTGATGCTGGCTGGCTCAGTGAGCCCGAGGTAGCGATTGAGTGCGAAGCGCTGCCATGCGGCCTGAGCCCGCATGCTTCTCTCACTTTTAGCATGCAGACCGCCATCGCGGCCCACATTTTTTTGCCGGAAGCCACGCGGCAGCGGAGGGAGCGCCTTGGCACTCTTGCGTCAACTCATGCCCGAGCTAAATATTTCCGGTCTCAAAGATCTGTTCCCGATCCGGCGCGCGGACGCCTCACACCAGTAGGGCAGAGGGCTCAAGAAAAGTGGGATGATGATAGCGTGAGCTGGTCCGCCAGATGCTTCCTACTCCGCCCGGATGGCGGTGCCGCCAACGACCATGGCTGCCGCTGCGATCGAGGGAAGGAGCAGCTCGTCGCGAGCGTCGGTGAGCCGCTCGCGAGCCGCCCAGCGAGTATCATGCCCGCGAGCCCGGCACGGCCGATCTGGCCGCGATGCCAATTCCTATAGTTATGGTGAGCTGAGGCGATTATCCCTCTGACGTTCAAACGGCAGAAACGCCGCCGGGAGGAGCTGCCCGTGGTAGCTCGCTAGCGGTGTGGTGGCAGCCGGGCAAATGCCTTGATACTGCTGGGCTAGAGAGTTTCCGTTGCCATATCCTTGTATACGCCGGCATCCATCGGCACAGCCCCCTCGATTGAGCGTCTGCTCAGTGTCTCGACACCCTGATAGGAATTGCAGCCCCAAACTAAAATGGCTTTAGCTTCAGGACCGAGCCACCCCACGCGACGCAAGATAAAGATGAGTTCTTCCCGAGTGAAACCGGGAGATAATTCGTCTTGCCGCCCAGCATCAAACTCACGATAGAACTCCAGATAGTAGAGCGGATACCTGGTGCTCTTCGAAGCGAACAGCATGTCGTAGAGCCCAGCGCGCTGAATGTGCATGGCCCGGTGCATCGCCTGACTGCGATGGTTCGTGAGGGCCTGGCTTGACCCGAAATAGGCCTCCCACTCGTCCAGC
>DATFOT010000455.1:0-3199 GCA_035265265.1 Aestuariivirgaceae bacterium
CTACGGAGCTGGCGCGCCACCGGGATCTGAGCCTCGACACCGATACGGTCCTTACTCCCGAATACTAGCCACTCAGGTGCTGCTCACCCGCATCCAATCGCGAGCACGCGCCGCAAGATTGAACCAGCAGTGAGCGGCAATCAGGTCTTTCGGCACCTCGCGCCCGAGGAAGCATTTCCCTTCCATCGATGAAGCCTCCACTGCTCGCATAAGCGCCTCCCATTGCCCCTTGCTCCGCCAGTTCATATCAAGCCGAAAGCTCAGCTTTGGGGCATGGCAACCGTCACTGCGACCGGGTAGTGGTCCGAGCCCGACCGCCTGCCGATCCGCGGCTCCTGAAGAAGCCGCATTTTGCGGCTCACGAAAACATGATCGATCGCCAATTGCGGCAGTTCGGCTTGACCCGGCCACGACGGAAGGGCGGTCAAGCGCCGCAATCCGGTTCGCTCGGTGAAAATCTTGAGCAGCCTGGCGAAAGGCGTGGCGTTGAAGTCTCCCATCACCACGAACTGTCCTTGCAACTGATCCACATAGTCGGCGAGTTCGCCCATTTGGAAGAACTGTGCCCGGACATGGGGAGCCCTGATCGTGTGAACGCCGATGACGTTCAGGCCGGCATAGGCCCCGCCGAGGGTCGCCCTGATCAGCGGCGGCCCTTTCCAAAGGCCCTTGGCCTCGGAAGAAACGATCGGCACTTTCGAAAGGATGGCAAGGTGGCAAAAGCGTTCGGCAAGGCACTCGACGCTATAGGGGTAATTGTGTTTCAGCAGGTCGAACGCCACTTTCTTGTTCTCGCCCAATTCGACGAGCGTCGCGACGTCGGGATCGAGCCGGCGCACTTCGGAAACGATCGCCTCGGCATCGTCGTTAAGCAGGCGGGTGTTGAAGGTCATCAGGCGGAGCTGGTGCTCGCCGGGACGAACCGGGCCCAAGGTTCGGGGAATTTCGCTGACATACTGCGCATAGGCACCGATGCCCACAAAGGCGACGAGGCTTATTAGAATGGCAGTCAGCACTCGCCCGAAAGGCATGAAATAGCCGATGGCGAAAGCTATCGTCAAAATCGCAAAGTGCAGCGTGAAATGACTGAGTACATCGAAGGACAGCCAAAGCTGGGAAAGCCTGGTGGCTGCCAGAAGGCTGGCAAACAGCAAAACGCCGAGGATGCAGCGCAATTTGCCCCGGGCACTTCTGCCGCGTGGTGCGATCTCCGGCAGCGGGGAGGCCATCGGGTTTTGCGCGATATCTTCGTAATCGTCAGCCGTCACAGAGTTTCATTCCGGAGCGGACCTGTTGTTAAGGGCGCTCCTCATTGCAAACCAAGTTTCTCGCGCAGCAACGCGTTCACGACCTGCGGACTGGCCTTGCCGCCGGTCGCCTTCATCACCTGACCAACGAACCAACCGAGCAGGTTGGGCTTGCTCCGCACCTGCTCCACCTTATCGGGATTCGCCGCAATAATCTCGCTCACCGCCTTCTCAAGCGTGCCGGCGTCGGTAACTTGCCGCATTCCACGCTCCGAAATGATTGCGCGCGGATCGCCACCTTCCGTCCAGACAATTTCGAACAGGTCTTTTGCCATTTTGCCAGAGATGTCGCCCTCGGCAACCAAATCGACGATTCCGCCGAGCTGCTCTGCCGAAACCGGACTTGCAGCTATGGTAAGGCCCTGTTTGTTCAGCCTTCCAAAAAGCTCGTTGATAACCCAGTTCGCCGCCGCCTTGCCGTCGCGGCCGCGCGCCACCGCCTCGAAGTAGTCGGCAGTTTCGCGTTCGGCGACAAGCACGCCCGCGTCATAGGACGATACGGCATAGTCACGCATGAATCTTGCCTTCTTCTCGTCCGGCAATTCGGGGAGCGAGGCGGCGATTCGGCTGATCCATTCATCTTCCACTTCGAGCGGCAGAAGATCGGGATCGGGGAAATAGCGGTAGTCGTGTGCCTCTTCTTTCGATCGCATCGAGCGGGTTTCGCCACGCCTGGGATCGAACAGCCGGGTCTCCTGGTCGATGCTCCCGCCGTCCTCGAGAACGCCGACCTGCCGGCGGGCCTCATAGTCGATTGCCTGACCCATGAAGCGGATTGAATTCACGTTCTTGATCTCGCAGCGCGTGCCGAATTTTCCGCCCGGCCGGCGCACGGATACATTGATATCGGCGCGCAGCGAACCCTGCTCCATGTTGCCGTCACAGGTGCCGAGATAACGCATAATGGTGCGGAGCTTGCTGACATATGCCTTGGCCTCATCGGCGGAACGCATGTCGGGCTTCGACACGATCTCCATCAACCCCACGCCCGACCGATTGAGATCGACGTAACTCTGCGCAGGATGCTGATCATGCAGGGACTTTCCGGCGTCCTGCTCCAGGTGCAACCTTTCAATACCAACCGTCACCGGCCCTTCCGGCATGTCGACTATGACCTGGCCTTCACCGACGATCGGCTGCTTGTACTGGCTGATCTGATAGCCCTGCGGCAGATCGGGATAGAAGTAGTTCTTGCGATCGAACACCGAGCGCTTGTTGATTATGGCCTTCAGTCCCAATCCTGTTTTAACCGCCTGCTCCACACAGAAGCGGTTGATGACGGGGAGCATGCCCGGCATGGCCGCATCGACGAGGGAAACGTGTGAGTTGGGTTCGCCGCCGAAGGCTGCAGGGGCACCGGAGAATAATTTCGACTTCGAGGTCACCTGAGCATGGACTTCCATGCCGATAATGATCTCCCACGCGCCGGTGCCGCCCTCGATCAGCTGATGCCGTGCCGCTGCTCTTGCCTCAGACTCCACCGCCTTGCTCCACATGGCTCGTTTTTTTGGGAAAACCCACCCGACGAGGTTTGCCCCTTCCTAGTCGGTCTTGGGCGGGCCATCAAGCCCGACTGGAATTAGAGAGCCGAGCGGATGGCGGATGCGGTGTCGAAATACTCGAAGTAACCCACGACCTTGCCGCGCCGGAAATCCCAGATGTCGACCTTAGGCGACATAAAAGATTTGCCCGTGCGGCGATGGCGGAAGGAGCATTCGGCGACAACAACGACCGTGTTGCTCTGGGCGACGATCCGTTCGACATCGAAAAACACAAGCTCCCAGTCCTTGCTGAGGCTCTCGAAATAGCCTCGGACATTCGGCTTGGTCAGCGGTTCCTTTGCGAAATTCAAGCCATGCAGGCCGTTCGCAATCGATCGCCAGACGACATCA
>DATFOT010000456.1:0-3338 GCA_035265265.1 Aestuariivirgaceae bacterium
GCTCGCCAATGTCATGGACAAGCCGTTCAGCGCTATCTTCCACGAGTTCAAGGGCGGCTCGATCAACCCGGAGGACGTGGAAGGCTCGGGCGATGTCAAATATCACCTCGGCTCGTCCTCCGACCGGGTGTTCGATGAGAACAAGGTGCATCTTTCGCTCACCGCCAACCCGTCGCATCTGGAGATCGTGGACCCGGTGGTGCTGGGCAAGGCGCGGGCAAAGCAGGACCAGCGCAATGATGAGAAGCGCACGAGCGTCATGCCGCTCCTGATCCATGGCGATGCGGCTTTCGCCGGGCAGGGGGTGGTTGCGGAATGCTTCGGCCTTTCGGGTTTGCGGGGCCATCGCTCGGGCGGCTCGGTGCATTTCATCGTGAACAACCAGATCGGCTTCACCACGAGCCCGCATTTCGCCCGGTCCTCGCCCTATCCGAGCGATGTGGCGAAAATGATCGAGGCGCCGATTTTCCATGCCAATGGCGACGATCCGGAGGCGGTGGTCTATGCGGCGAAGATCGCCACGGAATTCCGGCAGAAGTTCCGCAAGCCCGTGGTGATCGACATGTTCTGCTACCGGCGGTTCGGACATAATGAAACCGACGAGCCGGCGTTCACCCAGCCAGCCATGTACAAGCGGATCGCGCAGCATCCGACGGTCGTCGAACTCTATTCCAAGCGGCTGATCGCGGAGGGCCATCTTGCCCCGGCCGACCTCGATCAGATGAAGGCCGCTTACCGCAAGAAGCTCGACGAAAATTTCGAAGCTTCGGAAGGGTTCCGCCCGAACAAGGCCGACTGGCTCGATGGGCGATGGGCGCATCTGAAGGCAACACGGCTCGATGACGATCCGCGACGGGGCACGACTGGCGTGCCCATGGAACGGCTGAAGTCAATCGGGCGCAAGGCCACCAAGCTGCCGAAGAATTTCAAGCCGCACCGCACGCTGCAGCGCATTTTCGACAACCGGCGCAAGATGATCGAGGAGGGAAAAGGCCTCGACTGGTCGATGGCCGAGACATTGTCGTTCGGAACGCTGCTCGAGGACGGCCACCGGGTCAGGCTTTCCGGCCAGGACGTCCAGCGGGGAACCTTCTCGCAGCGGCATGCGGTGGTGATCGATCAGGAGACCGAAAAGCGCTACACGCCGCTCAATCATCTGATCAAAGACCAGAAGGTGAAGCTCGAAGTCATCAACTCGATGCTGTCGGAAGAGGCGGTGCTGGGGTTCGAATATGGCTACAGCCTTGCTGAACCCAATACGCTCGTGCTGTGGGAAGCGCAGTTCGGCGATTTCGCCAATGGCGCGCAAGTGGTCGTCGACCAGTTCATCTCGTCGGGTGAGCGGAAGTGGCTCAGAATGTCGGGCCTCATCATGCTGCTGCCACATGGCTATGAAGGCCAGGGGCCGGAACATTCCTCAGCAAGGCTCGAACGCTATCTGCAGATGTGCGCGGAAGACAACATGCAGGTGGCCAATTGCACGACGCCGGCCAATTACTTCCATATCCTGCGCCGCCAGCTGCTCAGGGATTTCCGCAAGCCCCTGGTGCTGATGACGCCGAAGTCGCTGCTGAGACACAAGCGCGCGATGTCGCGGCTCGAGGAAATGGCTGAAGGAACGACCTTTCACCGCGTGCTCTATGATGATGCGCAAATGCTCCCCGATGCGGAGATCAAGCTCGTTCCGGACGACCGGATACGCCGGGTGATCCTGTGCAGCGGCAAAATCTATTACGATCTTTATGAAGACCGGATCAGGCGCGGGCTGAACGATGTGTATATTCTGCGGCTCGAGCAGCTCTATCCGTTTCCACACAAGGCGCTCGTCAGCGAGCTTGGCCGGTTTCCCTCAGCCCAGGTGATCTGGTGCCAGGAAGAGCCGCAAAACATGGGGGCGTGGACGTTCGTGCAGCCCAATATCGAATGGGTCCTCAATTATCTGAACGCGAAAGCGAAGCGGCCGGTCTATGCCGGCAGACCATCGTCGGCCTCGACGGCGACGGGGCTGATGAGCCGGCACAGCCAGGAGCTCAAGGCGCTGCTCGAAAACGCATTCACGGGCGGCAACACCGGGAGCACATGAGATGGCAATCGAGATCAAGGTTCCGGCATTGGGTGAATCGGTCAGCGAGGCGACGATCGCGCGATGGTTCAAAAAGCCCGGAGAGCCGGTGAAGGTCGATGAGCCGCTGGTTGAACTCGAAACGGACAAGGTGACGATCGAGGTGCCGGCGCCAAGCGGCGGCGTGCTCGAATCGATCTCGGCGCAATCGGGCGAAACGGTCAAGGTGGGCGCCGTGCTTGGTGCCATAAACAACAGCGGCGGTGCCCAAGCCGCCGCGCCAGCACCAGCCGCGACGCCACGAGCTGCGGCACCTCCGCGTCCCACCGAGGCGGCAAGGACCGATATGGCGGAGCAGGTGCTGTCGCCGGCAGTACGCAAGGCGGTCGAAGAACGAAAGATCGACCCGGCACGAATAGACGGTACCGGCAAGGACGGGCGGATCACCAAGGGCGATATTCTGGAATTTGCGGCGAAAGCACCGGCTGCAGCGACGGCACCCGCTGGCCTGCCGAAACTGGAGGCACGGGCACAAGCGGCACCTTCGGAGGCGCGCGAGGAGCGGGTGAAGCTGTCCAGGCTCCGGCTCACCATCGCGCGGCGGCTGAAGGAAGCGCAGAATGCCGCGGCGATGCTGAGCACCTTCAACGAGGTGGATCTGCAGCAGGTGATCGCGTTGCGCACTCAATACAAGGAGGAATTCGAGAAGAAGCACGGGGTGAAGCTGGGCTTCATGGGATTCTTCGTGAGGGCCGCGGTGCAGGCGCTCAAGGAAATACCGGTGGTCAATGCCGAGCTCGACGGCGAGGACCTCGTCTACAAAAGCTTTTACAATATCGGGGTGGCGGTTGGCACCGACCGTGGGCTCGTGGTTCCCGTGCTGCGCGATGCCGACCGGCTGTCGCTCGCCGGCATCGAGCGGGAAATCGCGGCATTGGGCAAGCGGGCGCGCGAGGGCAGCCTCAAGCTCGACGATCTGCAGGGGGGCACCTTCACCATCTCCAACGGCGGGGTCTATGGATCGCTCATGTCGACGCCCATTCTCAATGTGCCGCAGTCGGGCATCCTGGGCATGCACAAGATCCAGGAGCGGCCGGTTGCGGTCGATGGTCAGGTGGTGATAAGGCCCATGATGTATCTGGCGCTCACCTATGATCACCGCATCGTCGACGGCAAGGGGGCGGTGACCTTCCTCGTCCACGTCAAAGAAGCGATCGAGGACCCGCAGCGCCTTCTGCTGGACGTCTGAACCCGCGAGAACGCCTGCGGCAGAGCT
>DATFOT010000457.1:0-4805 GCA_035265265.1 Aestuariivirgaceae bacterium
CGCATCGGCGGTATTCTCTCCGCGCCTGAGCTCGGCGCGATTATCCATGCGCTCGAACAGGCTGGTTACCAGGATGGTCGCCGCACCGCTGGCTGGCATGCAAAAGACGTGAAGCGCAATGAGCAGGCGGTACCAAGTCCGGCGCTGGATGCGGTGCTTGCCAAGGTGCGGGAGGCGCTGCTCGCGCATGAAGTATTCATGGCAGCCGCCCGCCCGAAGAGCTTCGTCAAGCTTCTGGCCTCGCGCTACGCTCCTGGCATGACCTATGGCACCCATGTTGACGATGCCCTGATGGATGGGCGCCGCACCGATCTGTCTTTCACGCTCTTTCTAAATGATCCCGCGAGCTATGACGGCGGCGCGCTGGTGATCGAGGATACGCTCGAGAACCGGAGCATTCGCTTGAACGCCGGTGAGCTGATTCTTTATCCTTCGGGAGCGCTGCACGCCGTGGAGCCGGTGACTCGCGGCACGCGCCTGGCCATCGTCGGCTGGCTGCGGAGCTATCTGCGCGATCCCGCGCAGCGCGACATCCTGTTCGACATCGAGCTTGCCCTGCGCGAAGTGTTCGAGCGCGACGGCAAGAGCGGTTTGTTCGACCGCCTTGTGAAGACCCGCACCAATCTCCTTAGGCTTTGGGCCGATGATTGATACGAATCAATGTGAGTAGGAAACAGGACGCTCTCACCGGTCGGTCGATGACGGGCCGGACGATGAGGACGGAAGTGCGCCTACCGCACCCGGGAATCGGAACCCGCCCGGGCGCGCCACCCGCGGCTTCACCTTGGACATGGGGATCAGGCCCTCGCGCTGCGCCTTCTTACGGGCCAGTTTTCTGGCGCGCCGGATCGCTTCGGCTTTCTCGCGATTGCGGCGCTCCGAGGGCTTTTCATAGGAGCCGTGCTGCCGCATTTCGCGAAAAATGCCTTCGCGCTGCATTTTCTTTTTTAGGACCTTGAGGGCCTGCTCGACATTATTGTCTCTGACGAAAACCTGCATGTGATGCTTGTCCGCTTGTTCTAAGGAGAGTTAGCCGTGCTGGGTATCTTTTTACGCCAAAGCTGATAGCCGTTTTCCGCAATGCCCGCTTCGATGGCGGCACGGCCCAGGCCGCGAGGCGGGGTCTGGTCCGGCCGGATGACGCCGACACTGATCCAGGGTGCAAATTTTTTCGGAAGCCGCTCACCTGCCGAATCAGGGGCGAACGCATTCAGCGCGTCATTCTTCCTCGACCGAAACATGAAGAGATGAAGGTTGGTCGTCATTGAACGCTCCTTCGTGAAGTGGAGAAAAACAAGACCGGCGCCTCGGTGAGAAGTGAACTCCCCCCAGGCGCCGATCCGTTGGCCCATTCAATCCGCCGTCGGTACATCCGCGATCGGTTCGGCTGGAATGGGCTTGTTCGAACTAGCTGGCGATTGCCAGGCGATCTGCCGATGATTTGCCCGTGCGGCGGTCGGCGACGATCTCGTAAGAAATCTTCTGGCCTTCATTGAGGCCGGCCAACCCCGCGCGTTCAACCGCGCTGATGTGAACGAAGACGTCCGGGCCGCCAGCCTGCGGCTGAATAAAACCGAACCCCTTCTGGGAATTGAACCATTTAACGATACCTGTTTGCATATTTCCTCTTAAGGCGAAACGCCTGCTTGGCGCGCGCGCACCATGCGCGAACGCCATATCGATGTTCTGGATGTAGGGTGTGGCTGGTGCACTCGAAGTGCAGAGAGCCGAGCCATTCGGCCGAAACTCGATGCGCTTTATATAGTCCCTTGAGCTGCAAATTGCAAGGAGAGTTCCACGGTTGGTGAAGGTCGCTATAATCGCCGCGGTTTCCGGGGCCCCCGCGCGTCAACGACCAACCAAAATCGGCACGACGGACTATGGCAGCGGAAGCGGCATATCGCTCAGTGTGCGCAAATAGGCAATGAGATTTACACGTTCGGTCTCGTCAGGCACACCGGGGACTTCCATTAGTACTCCAGGTGTGGTGAGCGTAGGACCATAAAGAAATATGTTGAGGTCCTCGTAAGTCCACACTCCACTCAGGGCCTTTAAGGTCTCGGAGTATCTTACTCCGGCAACTGCCGCTTTATCGCAACCGACAATGCCCCACGGATGCGTGGCAGAAATATGCAGGGATTGTCGCCCTCGAATTACAACGATAGCTGGATGAATCGCTCATGCGCAGGATATCTGGAGCGGAGGCAGTGTCGGTTTTTTTTGGCCTCGGACGAGTATTGACGATTTTCCCCGATCGCTGTCTCCCCTCGAAATTCACGTAATGCAAGAGATCATCCGTGTAGTTGAAGTAGGCTTCCTGTTGTTGGAGCGCGCCCAAACCAAAGCCAGCCACCGCTGCCCCGGTGACCGAGAGTAGATTAAAGGAATACTCCGATGGCGTTTTCATTTTGTTAGAAGCCCACTATGGCCCGCCAGGCACCTAACAACAAAACATAGCGGACGAGTTTACCAAGGGCGGTAAGGACCGCGAAGGGTGCAAACGGGACCTTCAACACGCCCGCTATAACGGTAAGCGGATCGCCCACAATCGGCACCCACGAGAACAGAAGCGACCAGACGCCGTAGCGGCGGAACAACTCGGACGCCCTCTCCAATTGCTTGGGAGTCGCTGGAAACCAGCGCCGATTGGCGTAGATCAACAACCATCTTCCGAGCCCCCAATTGATGATTGCGCCAAGAGTGTTCCCGACCGTAGCAGTCGCTGTGAACCCAATAGCTTGATGAGGGTCTCGCGCGATCAGTGCGATTAGGGCGGCTTCAGAGGAACCCGGTAGGACCGTGGCAGCAAGCATCGAGACCAGAAACAGCACGCCATGGGTCGTCAGTGTCTCCAAGGCGTCCTGCTCACCAATCTCTGCCGTTACTTATGCTTTTCCAGCCAAGCGTTGAACTGGTCGATTTCCTTCTGCTGATCCGCGATGATTTTCTCGGCCATTGTCTTGATCTCAGGATCAGCGTTCGGTTCCTTGACAAGCACCTGCGCCATATCGATGGCGCTCTGATGATGGGGGATCATCATCATGACGAAGTCATGTGTGGGATCACCTGTCATTTCCATGGATGTCATCGATTGGTGCATTTTCATCATGGCACCCATATAGCCCTTATCCGCTTCCGACGTTTGCTTCCCCGCCTGCATTTTCATCATCATCTGACCCTGCGCCATTTCGTTTTCGGATTGGGCCACGGCTGCGCCCGTAGAGAGGGTGAGTACAACGACGAAGATGGCTGATACCTTTAGCATGCTCAACACTCCTTTTATTGCTTAGTCTGAACCGTCCTACGCTACGCAAGTTCCAATGACTCTGGCGTGATCGTCGCATCCACCACGCAGTTTTTGCAGAAAGGATGACTACAATGGCTCATCGCCCCGATTGTCTTGTTCGTCGAGGGTCACTGTTTGCTTGCGACTAGGACCGATGGCCACAGGGCCAAAACTCCTCTGCCTCTCTTGTTTGATTGCGTGTGGGATGGGATTTGTCTTGCTATTGCTCGGCTACCTGGTGGGCTGGCCGTTGTTGCAGGCACGAGTCTCAGCGAGCTCGATTGAGACGGGTAAGAAGCTTTACGCTCAGTATTGTGCGGCGTGCCACGGGACAAACCTTGAAGGTCAGCCGAATTGGCAAACGCGAAAGGAGGACGCGAAACTGCCCGCCCCTCCACATGACGCAACGGGGCACACATGGCATCATTCTGATGATCAGCTTTTTAAGATAACAAAACTAGGCATCTCTGACGTTGTGCCCGACTATGAAAGTGACATGATAGGCTTTGGCAACAAGATGTCAGATGACCAGATAAGAATGGTAATAGAGTTCATTAAAAGCACTTGGCCGCAAAGACAGAGGGACTATCAGGAGCAGCGAAACCGGGTTGAATAAGCACCATGATGGACATGATGGGTGGAATGGGCTGGGGAATGGGAATTGGCACCCTCTTAGCGCTCGTTGTTGTGGTGCTGGTCATAGCGGCACTAATCAAATACGTTTTCTTTCGATAGTCGGCACTGGCGCATGGTTGCATGGGAGTGCTGTGGTTTAGTGTTGGCTGAAAACCTTGCTGGTGCTGTCGGCGAAGAAGATCAGCACTGAAAACTTTTCAGTCTTACTGCCCATTTCCATCCCTGGTGAACCCAAAGGCATCCCCGGCAGCGCCAACCCTTTGGCGTTCGGCTTTTCAGCCAACATCCGCAGCACGTCTTCACTCGGAACATGGCCGGTGATCAGATAGGGGCCGATTCGCGCGAAATGACATCCAGTCAGAGCCTCAGGAACGCCGAGTGCTCTTTGCTTCGCAGCGAGATCCGGGTCTTCAATCAGCGTGACCTTGAAGCCCGCTGCCTCCATGTGCTTTGCCCAGCCATGGCAACAGGTACAGCCGGGGTTATGGTAGGCCCGGACGCTAGGAAGCTCAGCAGCCGCAAATGCCGTTACACGGTTGGTCAGCACAAAGACGACACCCAAACCGAGCAATGCTGTTCGTCGACTTACACGATAACGCATAATATTCTCCATTCTTCGCGAGAACAGAATACCAAAATACTGGCTCTTGAAGTGCGCGGAATAATCACCACAAGCAGACAAAGCGTTGAACTGCAACATGCTTTTTTAATATCAATACGTTGCCTGGCAAATTGTGGACGGATATTTGGACGGATATCGCCGCAATTATGGGGGTGAAACTGGCGGCAGTGGTGGCGGTACTGTTCGCGGGCGGCACCCTTGCCGGCGCAGTCAGCGCCACCGCGGGCGCGGATCGAGCTTCATCACCTTTCCACTACTTCT
>DATFOT010000458.1:0-7647 GCA_035265265.1 Aestuariivirgaceae bacterium
ACATTCCTCATTTCATTGTCGCTATGGGTCGGCTTCGACCGCAGCCAAGCTGGATTTCAGTTTCTCGAGCTGCATTCGTGGCTCGGCGATTTCGCTACCTATCGATTGGGCGTGGACGGGATTTCAATGCCCTTCGTTCTGCTGACCACGTTTCTGATGCCGATCTGCATATTGGCAAGCTGGAGAATCACCTACCGGGTCAAGGAATATATGATCGCCTTCCTCGTTCTCGAAACGATGATGGTGGGCGTGTTCGTTTCGCTCGATCTGTTCCTGTTCTATTTGTTCTTCGAGGGCGGGCTCATTCCGATGTTCCTGATCATCGGTATTTGGGGCGGCGCAGGACGGGTGTATGCGAGCTTCAAATTCTTCCTCTATACGCTGCTTGGCTCGGTGCTGATGCTGCTGGCGATGTTCGCGATGTATTTCCAGGCCGGAACATCGGATATCACCGTGCTGCTGCAGAACGCCGCTTTTCCGGCGAATATGCAGATCTGGCTGTGGCTGGCGTTCTTCGCTTCTTTCGCAGTGAAGATGCCGATGTGGCCGGTGCACACATGGCTTCCCGACGCCCATGTCGAAGCACCGACCGCGGGTTCGGTGATCCTCGCCGCCATTCTGCTGAAAATGGGCGGCTATGGATTCATCCGGTTTTCTCTGCCGATGTTTCCCGACGCGTCGGTGTATTTCACGCCGCTCGTTTTCACACTTTCCATTGTTGCAATCATCTACACGTCGCTGGTGGCGCTGGCGCAGCAGGATATGAAGAAGCTGATCGCCTATTCCTCGGTCGCTCATATGGGATTCGTAACCATGGGCATCTTCAGCATGACGCGGCAGGGGATCGACGGCGCGATGTTCCAGATGATCTCGCACGGGCTCGTGTCGGGCGCGCTGTTCCTGTGCGTCGGGGTCGTCTACGACCGGCTGCACACAAGGGAGATTTCGGCCTATGGTGGGCTCGTGCACCGCATGCCGTTCTACGCCCTGGTGTTCATGCTGTTTACCATGGCCAATGTCGGGTTGCCGGGCACGAGCGGGTTCGTCGGAGAATTTTTGGCGCTCGCCGGTACCCTTAAGGTGAATACTACTGCGACGATCCTCGCTACAACGGGCATTATTCTGTCGGCCGGTTATGCGCTCTGGCTTTACAGGCGGGTGGTGTTCGGCACGCTGGCCAGGCCGCAACTCGCCCTCATTCCCGATTTGAGTGTCCGAGAAATTGCGGCTCTCGTGCCGCTCGCCTACCTGACGATCCATTTCGGCGTTTATCCGACGGCCGTCCTGGATATCTTCTCCGCGTCGGTCGAGTCGCTGCTCACAGGCTTGCAATCAGCGGGCCTGGCGGTCGAACCGGGTGGTCTCGCTACGCTGATCCATGGTGCCCGGCCATGACGGCTCTGCTCAATTCCGTCCAGGCGGCGGCCGTCATGCCGGAACTCATTCTGGCGCTCTCGGCAATGGCCTTGCTCATGGCGGGGGTATTTTTTCTGCAAAACAACATTGCGGCGGTGAATGCTCTCGCGCTCATGGCGATCGTGGCAGCGGCGGTCTTCGTGGCCTGGATGCCGCCGGGGCGACAGGAAGCTTTTGACGGCGCCTTCATCGTGGATGGCTTTGCAAGGACAATGAAGCTGCTGGTGCTGCTCGGATCAGCCGTAACACTGATATTGTCGCATGACTTTATGCGTGTCGAGCGAATGGCGCGGTTCGAATATGCGGTGCTGCTGCTGCTTGCCACGCTCGGCATGATGATGATGATATCGGCCAACGATCTCATCTCGCTTTATGTCGGACTGGAGCTGCAGTCGCTCGCCCTCTATGTCATTGCCGCCTTCGACCGAGACAATGCGCGCTCCTCCGAGGCAGGCTTAAAGTACTTCGTGCTCGGCGCGCTTTCA
Organism: Aestuariivirgaceae bacterium; assembly: GCA_035265265.1. Lineage (GTDB taxonomy): Bacteria > Pseudomonadota > Alphaproteobacteria > Rhizobiales > Aestuariivirgaceae > DATBLQ01. The sequence continues at coordinate 1,902 of DATFOT010000458.1, forward strand.
TCGGGAATGCTGCTCTATGGCGCTTCGCTGATCTACGGCACGGCGGGATCGACGAGCTTCACAACCATCGCAGCCGCGCTCACGGGAACAGGGGCGGGGCTCGGGCTGCTGTTCGGCTTGGTTTTCCTGATCGCCGGCATCGCCTTCAAGGTATCGGCGGTGCCGTTCCACATGTGGACGCCCGATGTGTATGAGGGATCGCCGACCCCGGTCACCGCGTTCTTCGCCGCGGCACCGAAGGTCGCCGCAATGGCGCTGCTGATCCGCGTGCTCGTAGTGCCTTTTGCAAAAATCACCGGCGACTGGCAGCAGATCCTGGTCTTCATCTCGATCGCTTCGATGCTGCTCGGCGCCTTTGCGGCCATCGGCCAGCATAATATCAAGCGGCTTCTGGCCTATTCCTCGATCGGCCATATGGGCTATGCGCTCGTCGGCCTCGCCGCAGGCGGTTCCGGCGGGGTACGCGGCACGATCATCTATATGGCAATCTACATGGTGATGACGATCGGCACCTTCGCATGCGTGATCGCCATGCGGCACAAGGAAGGAGCTGCGGAGGAGATCGGCGACCTGGCAGGCCTTGCGCGCACCAACAAGCTCATGGCCTTCATCATGGCGATGTTCATGTTTTCGCTCGCCGGCATACCGCCGCTTGCCGGGTTTTTCGCGAAATATTTCGTTTTCCTGGCAGCGATCGAAGGCGGGCTGGTGACCCTGGCGGTCATAGGCGTCATATCCAGCGTCATCGGAGCCTATTATTATCTGCGCATCGTCAAAGTGATGTATTTCGACGAACCGCAGGGGCATTTTGTTCCCGAGCCTGGCGAAGTCCGGCTGGTCTACGTGCTGTGCGGCTTGTTTGTCATCGGTTTCGTGCTGTTTGCCAGGCCGCTCGTGGCGCTGGCGCAGGCGGCTGCCGATTCGCTGTTTTAGGCATCAATGGAAACCTCCGTCCGGCTGCCCCGCGGCTATCGGCTGCACCATCTTGCAGAAATCGATTCGACCAATGCCGAAGCCATGCGACTCTCGGTAGCCGGCGAGCAGGGCCCGATTTGGATTTGGTCCGATATCCAGATTCAGGGCCGCGGCCGCCAGGGGCGAAGCTGGATATCGGAAGCGGGAAATCTACATGCGACGCTGCTTCTCACGCTCGAAATGCCGGCTTCGGCCGCCGGAAGTCTGAGCGTGGCAGTGTCGCTGGCAGTGCTCGGCGTACTCAGGCGCTTCATCGCGAGCGAGGCGAAGCTCGAACTCAAATGGCCGAATGATGTGCTGATCGATGGCAGGAAGGCAGCCGGCATATTGGTGGAATCCACGGTACGCGGCGAGGACATGGTGTTCGCGTTGGGCTGTGGGCTCAACCTGCGCAGTGCTCCCTCGGGCACCCGCTATGGTGCGGCGGCCCTTGGGGCGCATGGGGTGCGGATTGAGCCCGGAGAAGCGCTCGAAGCACTGGCGGAGGAAGTCGATCGGCTGCTGCGGCGGTGGAACGCCGGCGCGGGCTTCAGAGACCTGCGCACCGAATGGCTGCAATGGGCCCGAGGTCTTGGCGGCGTCGTCAGTGTCGCTGTGGGCGGCCGGACGATCGAAGGCTATTTCGAGGGGCTTTCCGATCAGGGCGGCCTCCTCCTGCGCAACCAGGCCGGTCTGCAGGAGTTGCACGCAGGCGAAGTGATCCAAGCCGACATGGCGGCAAATCAATGAGCCCGTCTCCCCACGCGAAATATCAGACGGAGCTGGTGCTGGTTGCGCTCGGCGGCATGGGCGAGATCGGCATGAATTGCTATGCCTATGGTCTTGGAACCGCAGCCGACAGGCGTTGGATCATCGTCGATCTCGGCGTGAAATTCGGCGAGGAAACCGAACCCGGCATCGATATCGTGCTTCCGGATCCGAGCTTTCTGGAAGCCAATCGCTCGAAATTGCTAGGGATCATCCTAACCCATGCCCATGAGGATCATCTGGGGGCCGTGCCATGGCTGTGGCCGCGCTTGCAGGTGCCGGTCTACTGCACGGGTTTTGCGGCGGAAATCCTGCGGCTGAAGCTTATGGAAGCGGACCTCTTGGACCAGGTGGCAATCAAGGTGCTGCCGTTGTCGGCGCGCTTCAGGCTCGGCGATTTCGATCTGGAATTCGTGTCGGTTACCCATTCGATCCCCGAATCCAATGCTCTGATCATTCGCACCATGCCGGGAACCGTGGTCCACACGGGCGATTGGAAGATCGACCGCAAACCGTCGATCTTTCCACCGTTGGACGAGGCCCGGCTGAGAGAAGTCGGTGATGAAGGTGTCCGCGCACTGGTTTGCGATTCCACAAACGTTCTCAGGGAAGGCCACTCGCCTTACGAAAATGAGGTCGAGGCAGCATTCGACACGCTCATGGCGCGCGCGCCGGGCAGGGTGGTCGTGACCACCTTCGGCTCGCATGTGGGCCGGGTCGCCTCTGCTGCAAATGCCGCGAGGCGCGCGGGGCGCGAAATCATCGTTGCGGGCCGCGCGATGCGCACCATGATCGATGCCGCCCGCACTGTCGGTCTGTTGAGCGAGGCCGGCCAATTTCTTGACGAGCAGTCGTTTGGCTATATTCCGCCCGAAAAAACCTTGCTGATGTGCACGGGAAGCCAGGGCGAGCCAAGAGCGGCTCTGGCGCGAATAGCCGATGACACCCATCCGATGATCGCGCTCGATCCCGGTGATACGGTCGTGTTTTCGTCTCGAACAATTCCCGGCAACGAGAAGGCGGTCAGCGCGGTCATCAACAAGCTCGCGCGGTCGGGATTGAGGATCGTCACTGCCGATCAGGCGGCGGTGCATTCGTCCGGCCACCCGCGGCAAGGCGAGCTGAAGGAACTCTACGGCTGGCTGAGACCGGCCCTCTTGGTGCCGATGCATGGCGAGGCCTGGCACCTCGAAACGCATGTGGAGTTCGCCAAGGCGGCGGGAATTCCCGAAGCAGCTCTCCTGTTCAATGGGCAGATGATTCGCCTGGCACCCGGCCCGGCCGAAGTGATCGGCGAGGTACCGGCAGGCAGGCTGCATGTCGACGGCAGGATCATCGTGCCGGCAATCGACGGCCCGGCACGAAAGCGACGCAAGCTGTCGTTCGTCGGCGTTATCCTCGCCAGTGTCGTCATCGACGAGAAGGGCAACATCCGCACCGAGCCTGCAATCGTCGTCGACGGGGGCCCGCGGGAAGACGGGGAGGGCAGCCCATTCGAGGCTTTCCTCGCCGATGCGCTCGATACGGCCTTCCATTCGGTGCCCCGGCCGCGACGCCGAAACGACGATGCATTGCGCGAGACGCTGCGCAATGCGCTTCGGCGCGCGGCGGAGGACGTGTGGGGCAAGAAGCCGGTCTGCCACGTGGTCATTCACCGCGTCTCGCACGTGTAACGTGCAAATCGCCGGCAATTTTGCTATCCGGACCCTCCGAATAGGCGGAAGCGAATCATGGGCAAACGAGTCGAACCACCAACGCCACGATCGGTAGAGGGCATCAATTTGCGCGAGGCGCTGGAGGAGCGTTATCTCGCCTATGCACTCTCCACAATCATGAACCGCGCGCTGCCGGATGCGCGCGACGGGTTGAAACCGGTCCATCGCCGCATTCTGTACGGCATGCACATACTCCGTCTTGACCCCGGCACGGCGTTCAAGAAATCAGCCAAGATCGTTGGGGACGTGATGGGCTCATTTCATCCGCATGGCGATCAGGCAATTTACGATGCGCTGGTGCGACTGGCGCAGGATTTCTCCTCGCGCTATCCGTTGATCGAAGGCCAGGGGAATTTCGGCAATATCGACGGCGACAGTGCAGCGGCCTATCGCTACACGGAAGCGCGCATGACCGATGTTGCCAAGGCCCTGCTCGACGGCATCAACGAGGACACGATCGACTACCGGCCCAACTACAGCGGGGAAAGCGAAGAGCCCGTGGTGCTGCCGGCAGCTTTTCCGAACCTGCTCGCCAATGGCGCTTCTGGAATCGCGGTCGGAATGGCGACTTCCATTCCGCCCCATAATGCCGCCGAGCTTGCCGATGCGGCGCTGCATCTCATCAAGACGCCGAATGCGACGGTGCAGAAGCTTATGCAATATGTACCGGGGCCCGATTTTCCCACAGGCGGCATCATCGTCGACGACAGTGCAACCATTCTCGAAGCCTACAAGACAGGACGCGGGGCTTTTCGGGTCAGGGCACGATGGAAGCAGGAAGAGCTTGGGCGCGGCACCTGGCAGATCGTTGTTACCGAAATCCCTTATCAGGTTCAGAAGGGAAGGCTTGTGGAGCGGATTGCCGAGCTGCTGTCGGCGAAGAAACTCCCCCTGCTTGGCGACGTAAGGGATGAGTCGGCGGAAGACATTCGCCTCGTGATCGAGCCTAAGAGCAGAATGGTCGATCCCTTGCTGCTGATGGAGTCGCTGTTCAGGACAACAGAGCTCGAGAGCCGGTTTTCTCTCAACATGAACGTGCTGAGCAAAGGCAAGATACCGGCCGTGATGTCCTTGCGGGATGCGCTGCGCGAGTGGCTAGACCACCGCAAGGAGGTGCTGGTCCGCCGCAGCCGGTTTCGGCTCGGCGAGATTGCCCGGCGGATCGAGATCCTCGATGGCTATCTCATCGCCTATCTCAATATCGACGAGGTCATACGCATCATCCGCCGCGAAGACGAACCCAAGCCCGTGCTGATGAAACGCTTCAAGCTCAGCGACAACCAGGCCGAGGCGATCCTGAACATGCGGTTGCGCGCCTTGCGCCGGCTCGAGGAATTCGAAATTCGAACCGAGAACGAAGGCCTGAAAAAGGAACAATCATCCCTCAACAAGCTTCTGCGGTCGGACGAGGCGCAATGGGGGCGCATTTCCGATGAAATCAAGGCAATCAAGACGAAATACGCCAAGACGACGGAACTCGGAAGGCGGCGCACGACCTTCGCAGAGCCGCCCTCGGTAGACGTCGATTTCGAGCAGGCGCTGGCGGAAAAAGAGCCGATCACCGTCATCTGCTCGGAGAAAGGCTGGATCCGAACCGTGCGCGGCCATATCGAGGACAGCGGTGATCTTTCCTTCAAGGAGGGCGACCGGCTCAAGTTCTTCGTCCGTGCGGAAACCACGGACAAGATCATGATTTTCAGCACGTCGGGGCGGTTCTTTACCTTCGATGCCGCGAAACTGCCCGGCGGCAGGGGACATGGCGAACCGTTGCGGCTCATGGCCGATCTCGACGTAAGCGAGGACGTGGTGGCGGTTTTCGTTCACCAGCCGGAGCGGAAGCTGCTCGTCGCTTCATCGGCCGGGGACGGCTTCCTCGTCGCGGAGAGCGAATGCGCAGCCAATACGCGCAAAGGAAAGCAGGTTTTGAACGTGAAGCCACTCGCCGAGGCAAGGGTCTGCACCATCGTCGATCCGGCTGCCACCCATGTTGCGGTGGTCGGCGAAAATCGGAAGCTCCTGATCCTACCGATCAAGGACGTTCCGGAAATGGCGCGGGGCAAGGGAGTGCGCCTGCAGAAATACAAAGATGGCGGTCTTTCGGACGCCGTGGCATTCCGGCTGAAGGAAGGTTTAAGCTGGACCGATTCCTCGGAGCGCAATTTCACCGTAACCGAGCTTGCCGATTGGGTCGGCGAGCGCGCGCAGGCGGGCCGGCTGCCACCGAAGGGTTTTCCAAAAACCAATCGCTTCAAAAACGATTAGCTTGAAGGGCCGCGGCCGAGGGCAACATGGCCCTGGGCATCAATCGA
>DATFOT010000459.1:0-2685 GCA_035265265.1 Aestuariivirgaceae bacterium
AGGGTGTCGGCTGGTATTCCGGAATTTTCGGCGAGCATAATCTCAGCCGGCAGGTTCTCGATGCCGCCGTGGCGGACCGGCCGGTCTTCCTCGTCGCCTCGGACGGACACAGCGCCGTCATGAACAGCAAGGCAAGCACCATGCTGGGCCTGACATCCACTTCGCCCGATCCGCCCAACGGGCATTTCGTGCGGGAGAAGGACGGCAGTCTCCAGGGCCTCGTTTATGAGGACGCCATCGGCTGGATTCGCGAAAGATTGCCGCCGCTCACCGATGAAGACTATGCCGAGGGGGTGAAATATGCGCAGAGGCTCTGCAATCGGCATGGCATCACCGGCGTGATCGACGCGATGGTCGCGGAGCGGCACATGCGGGTCTACAAGGCTCTCGACGCGCGGGGCGACCTCAGCTTGCGCATTGCGGCGACCGCCAAGGTGCATCCGAGTGAACGGGTGGATGAGGCATTGCCGCGGCTCGAGGCGCTGCGGAGCGCCTGTCATTCAGCCATGGTGAGGATGCATTCGGCGAAATTCTTCCTCGACGGGGTGTTCGAGAACCGGACGGCGGCGATGATCGAGGATTATTGCGATGAGAGCGGCGGCAATGCGCCGGTGATGTTCGAGCAAGATCACCTCGCAGCATTGTTCACGGCATTCGATGCCGCGCGGTTTCAAATTCATGTGCATGTGATCGGGGACGGGGCGGCGCGGGCTGCGCTCGATGCGCTCGAGATCGCCAGAACCAGGAATGGTTCCTGGCCGAGCCTGCATCAACTCGCCCATGTGCAGCTGCTCGATCCCGAGGACATAACGCGGTTCCACCGGCTTGGCGTCGTTGCGAACATCCAGCCGCTGTGGGCGCGCCATGAACCGTCGGTGGACAGCGTGGCGCTGCCCATGGCGGGGGAGAAGCGGGGGCGGTGGATGTATGCGTTCCGATCGCTCCTCGATCACGGAGCGATGATCGCGGTCAGCAGCGACTGGGGGGTATCGACGCTCAATCCCTTCGCGATCATGCAGACCGCCGTCACCCGGCAGCCGCCCCGGCACGGCAGCAATCATCCGGTGTTTCTGCCGGAGGAGCGCATCAGCGTCGGCGATGTGGTGCGGGGATATACGGTCAATGCCGCAGCTTCCGCATGGCGCAGCGATACCACCGGTTCGCTTGCTCCGGGCAAGCTTGCCGATCTGATCATCCTCGACCGGAATATTTTCACCATCGATCCCCATGACATCGGCGGGATCGAGGTGCTGCTCACGCTGCTCGGCGGGCGGGACGTTCACCGTGCGGACAGTTTTCCGGGGTAAGGCGGCGACTCTGGGCCACAACTGCTGCGGCATGCGGCGCATGGGAGAGGGCTTGACCGAGCGCGTCTTTGCGTGCCTTGAAGGGGCGTGAACGAAATCGATCATATGCGCCATGCATTGGCGCTGGGACGCCGCAGCATGGGGGCTACCGGGGCCAATCCGGCGGTGGGCTGCGTTCTCGTCAAGGACAATCATGTGGTCGGCGTCGGCTGGACGGCGGAAGGCGGCGCTCCCCACGCCGAGACGCGCGCGCTTGCGATGGCCGGCGATCTCGCCCAGGGCGCTACGGCCTATGTCACGCTGGAACCATGCAGCCATGACGGCAGAACACCTCCCTGCGCGGCAGCCCTGGCGAAAGCCGGCATCGCGCGGGTGATCTCGGCGGTCGAAGACCCCGACCCGCGGGTGAGCGGCAATGGCCACACCCTTCTGTGCAAAGCCGGCGTGAAGGTTCAGACCGGATTGCTGGAGGAAGAGGCCCGGCTGGACATGGCGGGATTCTTCAGCCGTATCCGGCATGGGCGGCCGCATGTGGTGCTGAAGCTCGCAATGTCGCCGGACGGGATGATCGCCGAGTCGAAGGGCGTGCGCACCGCGATCACCGGCGAGGAGGCCAATGCACGGACACATCTGATGCGGGCGCAGGCCGATGCCATCATGGTGGGCGTCGGCACCGTCAGGACCGACGATCCGGTGCTGACGTGCCGCCTGCCCGGTCTCGAACACCGTTCTCCGCAGCCGATCATCGTCGATGGCAAGCTTGCAACACCCTTGAGCGCAAGGCTCGTTGCCGAGGCGCATGACCGCGGCCTCATCATCCTTACCGGTCCAGGGCCAGAAGGAACGGCTATCGAGAAGCATGGGGCAATGCTGCTGCGCTGCCGAGAGGCAGTGCCAGGGCGCATCGATCTCGTGCAGGGCCTCGAGCAGCTGGGCCGGCGCGGCATAAACCGCCTGCTGGTCGAGGGCGGAGCCGATCTCGCGCAACAGCTGGTCGAAGCCGCGCTGGTGGATGAGCTCGCGGTGTTCACCTCGGCGAAGGCGCTGGGCCAAGCCGGGGTGAAGGTCGATCTGGCGCTGAGCTCCTTCGAAGAGACGGGCACGGAAAAGCTTGGTCAGGACCGGCTCGCTCATTATCGCAAGAAGGATATTCGGAAGGGCTGATGTTCAGCGGCATTGTTTCAGCGATCGGCGAAGTCATAGAGGCCAGGATGCACGGCGACCTGCATCTCGAGATCGCCTGCGACTATGCCGCAAATTCGCTCGCACCCGGCGCCTCGATCGCTTGTTCCGGCATTTGCCTCACGGTCATCGAAGCAGCCGAACGGGGTACAAAAGGCACGAGCTTTTCGGTGCAGGCCTCGGCCGAAACGCGCGA
>DATFOT010000460.1:0-16519 GCA_035265265.1 Aestuariivirgaceae bacterium
TGCTTGGCAATACTCCCACCCGCCCTGCGCAGCGAGCGATAGGCTGGGCTCGAGACGAGGCGGGCGAGATAGGCCGACATCGCACCGACCGGCGGGGCAATCGACATGTCGTTGTCGTTGAGAATGACGATGAGGCGCGAATCCATCGCGCCGGCGTTGTTCATCGCTTCATAGGCCATGCCCGCCGACATGGCGCCGTCGCCGATAACACAGATGATGTTGTGCGACTTGGCATCGAGGTCGCGGGCGACGGCCATTCCGAGGCCCGCCGAAATGGAGGTGGAGGCGTGGGCTGCGCCAAAAGGATCATATTCGCTCTCGGCGCGCTTGGTGAAGCCGGAAAGGCCCCCGCCCTGGCGCAGGGTGCGAATGCGGTCGCGGCGGCCGGTGAGTATCTTGTGGGGATAGGCCTGGTGACCGACATCCCAGATGAGGCGATCCCTCGGCGTGTCGAACACGTAGTGAAGTGCGACGGTAAGCTCGACCACACCGAGACCGGCACCTAGATGGCCACCCGTCACCGAAACGGCATTGATCGTTTCGGCGCGCAATTCGTCGGCGAGTTCCTTCAGCCTGCTCTCATCAAGCAGGCGAAGGTCAGCAGGACTCTTAATGGCGTCTAGCATTACGCAATACCTACAATCAGCATTAAGGGACAAGCGCTGTCAGAGTGACGGCCATGTGGACCAAAGAATATACAATCCAATGGTTCGTTCCTCTAGGGCAAAAGCAGTTCGAAACCGAACTGCCACCTGAGAGTGTGGTCAAATGAAAGTCAAGTTTGCGCCATTTTTCGCCCTTGTTTGGTTAGCCATCCCAGAGCCTGAGCAAGTGCCCGCTCGATCGGGCGCGGTGCGTAGCCGAGTTCGCGGCGTGCTTTACCGATGTCGAGAGGGCTCGAGCGAAGAGCCAAACGCACACCCTCCGCCGTCGCTGCCGGCATCCTATGCGTAACATGGTTTGCCAAACATCCGCCGATGAGCCCGGCGCTTAAGGCCAGCCATGGCGGAATCCACATCGGGCTCACGGGTTTTCCGGTGAATTGCCCAATGAACCCGGCAAGTTCGTGCATGGACAGGTTCTGGCCGCCCAATATGTAGCGCTCGCCGATGCGGCCGTGTTCGGCAGCCAGTATCATGCCTTCGGCAATATCGCGCACATCGGCGAGGTTGAGAGTGCACTCAAGCAACGGGGTCCGCCCGCCTTCTAGAAAGCGCTGGAGCAAGGCGGTGGGCGGCGTCATCCGGTGATCGCCCGCCCCGAGCGGCACGGTCGGGTTAACGATGACGACCGGCAGGCCGGCACGTGCCGCTGCGCGCGCACGTTGCTCGCCAGCAAATTTCGAACGGGTATAGGGCCCCGCCATATCGGAGAGCTGCAAAGATATTGTTTCATCGATCGGCACGTCCGCGCGGTGCGGCGGCATAAGGATCGACTCCGTGGAGCAGTGGACAATGCGGCCGATGCCGCTTTCAGCGGCAGCCGACAGCAGCGTCTCAGTGCCGAAACGGTTGACACGGTCGAGATCCGCAAGGTTTCGCGTCCAGAGATGGGCAATGCCGGCGAGGTGGAAGACACGGTCCGTGCCATGGAGGGCGTCAAGGACAGCTGGCCGATCGTCGATCGATCCCCGGAGGAATTCGACCTTGGCGGTCGTTTCCAGCGGCGCATTCAGGTCAAAAATGCGCAGCGTGTCGCCGCGCGCCAGCAAGGCGGAAACGAGATGATGCCCAATAAAGCCGCTACCGCCCGTCACCAATGATTTCGCCATCTCACGCTGCCCGGCCGATTTTGGGCGCGAGATGAAGCCCGATTTCTTCGCGGATGATACGAATGGATTCGGGGTTCAGGAGGTGGGCGCCCCAGCCGGTTGCAGGGAGCGTCAGGGCATGTTTCGGATCGGCCAGAAGAAGCAAAAGGGCGGCAAGGACAGGCACGGCACTCGGCCAGTCCCAGCGCAGGGGCGTGAGCTCCTCGAAACTTCCGGCGTAAGCTCCGCGATGCAAAAGAAGGTGCAATGATTCGCGCAGAAGATCGCGGCGGGTGCCATGACGCAGGGCGCAGCCGAGCAATGCCTGGATCGCGAGGTGGCTGCGGACTCCTTCGACGTCATCTGGAGCCTCAGCCGGCTCTTCGCCAAGCGAAACGCGCAGCAGGACCTCCGTAAGGTCGAGACCGGCAAGGAGGGCGGCGACCGGCTCGACGAGCCGCGGATTGCAGTCGACATAACGCGGCAGCTTCGTCGCTTCATCGAGGATGTAATCGAGCGACAGGGCCCCATGCCAGTTCAGATGACGGCCGAGACGGTCAAGATGCGAACGCACGATCGGCCGGCGCACGCTCTCCTTCAAGGCGGGGCCGCCGCCGGCCCCCCGCATGAGCTGACGGGAGACGTGCATCGCGACAAGGCGCCCGCGGCAGAAGACGGCCTGCGCGTGTTCGACCGGCCCGGTCACTATCTCCTGAACGAGGATGGGAGAGGCGCCGGCGGCTGGAACCCTGGCGATCTCGGCAATGGCGCGGTCGCGATCGGGGGCATCAATGATCAACCACACGGCGCGGCTCGCGGTACCGATCGCGGTTTTGACCATAAAAGGAAATCGGTCGAAATCGCGCAACAGGCTGGCGTCGGGCAGGATGATTGTTTCCGGCTGCGGCAGATCGAGCTCGGTGAGCATGCGGCTGAAACCGGCCTTGCTCAGTGCACGCTCATAACCCTCGAAATCCGGCAGGGCGACCGCGACACGGCGCTCGAGCCATTCCCGCATCCGGGCGAAGAGAAGGCCCTGCTCATGGATCGGCAAAAGCACGTCGAAATGGCGCCGGCTCACGAGGTTTTCGATGAACTGCCAGAAGCCCGAGGGATCGGCGCCCAGGGCAGGGCAGCGGTGATAATGCGCAACAAAACGCGAGAAGCGGCCGAGGCAATGCGGATCAGGATCGCAGATTTCGACATGGTGGCCCTTAAGGCCCAGCGCGGTGATAGCTTCGCGCGCGGAGGTGCTAGAACCTTCGGAAAGAAGGATGCGAAGGGAAAATCCGCTCTGATTGGCTAGAACCACGGCGCGCCTCGCTGCCGGTTTCGCAAAACTGTTTGGCGTTAACCCAGATGAATCAGCTTCCCGGCTGGCCTTCGTTGATCGCCAGATTAACGAGCCGGTAGGCTTCCGCGCTCGTCCAATCGGCTGGGCCAAGCAGCCGGCCGATTTCCCTTCCCTGCCGGTCGATGAGCACGGTTGCCGGCAAGCCGAGCGCAGTGAGCATCTCGATCGATTTCGCCGTCGGATCGACATAGAGCCTGAGTTCCGACGCCTTTGTCTCTTGGAGAAACGGTGCCGCCACCTTGGCCCCGCCCTTGTCGACGCTCACCGCGACCACTTCGAAATCATTGGAGCCGAACCGGCGCTGCAATGTTGCAAGGGAAGGCATCTCACTCCTGCAGGGACCACACCATGTTGCCCATAGATTGAGGAGAACCACCTGCCCCCGCCATTGTGAAAGGGAGCGATGTTTGCCCTGCGCATCCTGAAAGAGGAGGTCGGGCACGGGCTTGCGCTCCGGCTTGATGACGAAGGCCGTCATCGCGCCGGTCGCCATGGCGCGCGTGATCTTGTTAATCTGCGCGCCCTTGTCTTCGACGCTTGCTTCCGGAACCCGCGGGGCCACGATCTCCGGATTGCCTTTCTGGCCGGACACAATGTAAATGGCCGCCACACAGGCGAAAAACCCGGCGATCACGCCAAGGATCTTGATGCCGCTGAAAACGGGCGCTGTGCCGATCATATGGTCAACCTTTCGGACGCGGGACTACCGGTCATGACGAACAGAATGTGGGGCGGCCGCTTCGCGGCACAACCCGGTGAAATCATGGAGGAAATCAATGCCTCCATCGCATTTGACCGCCGCCTCTTCACCCAAGACATAAAGGCTTCCAAGGCTCATGCCAAGATGCTGGGCGAACGGTCCATCATAGCCCAGAAAGACGCAGCTGAAATCATACGCGGTTTGGATATGGTGCAATCCGAGATCGAAGCGGGATCGTTCACATTTTCGCGCGCGCTCGAAGACATCCATATGAATATTGAATCAAGGTTAAAGGAGCTGATCGGCGAGCCGGCTGGCCGGCTGCACACGGCGCGCTCACGCAACGATCAGATTGCGGTCGACTTCCGCCTTTTCGTCCGCGACGGCATCGATGCTCTCGAGAGTGCAATCCTCGGACTGCAGCGCGCGCTGGCCGCCAAGGCGCTTGAGCATGCCGACACGATCATGCCGGGCTTCACCCATCTCCAGCCCGCCCAGCCCGTGACCTTCGGCCATCATTGCCTTGCCTATGTCGAGATGCTTGCCCGCGACCGCTCCCGTCTTGCGGATGCCCGCCGCCGCCTCAACGAAAGCCCGCTTGGATCCGGCGCTCTGGCTGGAACCTCATTTCCGATCGACCGCGACATGACGGCGAAGGAACTCGGCTTCGATGCGCCGATGCGCAATTCCCTCGATGGGGTGGCGGACCGCGACTTCGCGCTCGAGACGCTCAGCGCCGCGGCGATCTGCGCCACGCATCTGTCGCGACTTGCCGAGGAAATGGTGATCTGGTGCTCGGTGCAATTCGGCTTCGTGCGATTGAGCGACAAATTCACCACCGGCTCCTCCATCATGCCGCAGAAACGCAACCCCGATGCCGCCGAGCTCGTGCGCGCCAAAGCAGGCCGTATCATCGGCTCGCTCGCCACGCTGCTCATCGTCATGAAGGCGCTCCCCCTCGCCTATTCCAAGGACATGCAGGAAGACAAGGAGCCGGTGTTCGATGCGCTCGACAGCCTCACGCTCGCTCTTGCCGCCATGACCGGCATGGTCGACGATTTAAAGCCCGACGCGGAAGCCATGCGCAAAGCCGCCGCACAGGGCTATTCCACCGCCACCGATCTTGCCGACTGGCTGGTCCGTGTTCTGAACCTGCCGTTCCGTGAAGCCCATCATGTCGCCGGCCGGATCGTCGCTCTGGCCGAGAACAAGGGTGTGGCGCTCGAGGATCTCGACCTCGCCGCCATGCGGGCCATTCATCCCGCCATCAATGGTGAGGTCTTCAAGGTCCTTTCAGTCGAGAATTCCGTGGCCTCGCGCGTGAGCTTCGGCGGCACCGCACCTGCCAATGTCCGAGGCCAGGCTGAGGCCTGGTTGAAATGTCTCAAACTTGAGCCGATGGCCGGCTTCGCTCCGGAATCCCTTGGCCGCAATCGGCCCATACGGTAGAAATGACAATCAATCTCGAGAGACCCGCATGAGCTGGTGCCGCCTGATCGTCCTTGCCGGAATCCTGTTCGCGCTATCTGCATGCGGCGTCCGCGGCGACCTCGATCCCCCGCCCGGTGATGATCAGAAGACCAAATCTTCCATTCTCGATAAAATCATCTGAATAGGCAGGCGCGGAGCAGATGCACCATTTCGCCTATGCCGACGGCGTGCTGCATGCCGAAAATGTGGACCTGTCCATGCTCGCCGACGAGCTGGGCACGCCCTTCTACTGCTATTCCACAGCCACGCTCGAGCGACATTATCGGGTGTTCGTCGATGCCTTCGCCGGCATCGATCACGCGCTTTTCTATTCGATGAAGGCGAATTCGAACCAGGCGGTGGTGAAAACCCTCACCGATCTCGGCGCCGGCGTCGATGTTGTTTCCGAAGGCGAGCTGCGACGCGGCCTCGCCCTCGGACTGCCCGGCCGGCGTATCGTGTTCTCGGGCGTCGGCAAGACCGCGCGCGAAATGGCAATCGCGCTCAAGGAGTCGATTGCCTGTTTCAACGTAGAATCCGAATCCGAGCTCGAACTTCTGAATTCGATCGCGCTCCGTCTCGGCACGCGTGCGCCGGTTTCCATTCGCATCAATCCCGACATCGATGCCGAAACTCACGAAAAGATTACAACCGGCAAGGCCGGCAACAAATTCGGCGTATCTTATCTCTCGGTTCGCGACGTATATGCCCGGGCCGCCAAGCTCCGCGGCATCGAGATCAGGGGCGTCGATGTTCATATCGGCAGCCAGATCACGAGGCTGGAGCCCTTCGCCGCCGCCTATAAGCTTCTCGCCGAACTCATCGGCGCGCTGCGCAACGACGGACACGCCATCACCCATGCCGATCTCGGCGGTGGCCTGGGCGTTCCTTATCGCGGGGTAAACGACATTCCGCCCCATCCCCAGGAATATGCCGATCTCGTTCGCCACATCTTCGGCCCACTTGGCGTCAAGGTGGTGCTCGAGCCCGGCCGCATGATCGCTGGCAATGCCGGCGTCCTTGTCGCCAGGGTCATCCACATGAAGCGCAGCGGCGACAAGAATTTCGCCGTGGTCGATGCCGCGATGAACGATCTTATTCGCCCGACCCTCTACGATGCCTGGCACGATATCCTGCCCGTAGCCCAGGCCGCGGGCGCAGCGCCCTGCCTGCCGGTCGATGTGGTGGGGCCCGTCTGCGAGTCGGGTGATTTCATCGCACGCGACCGTCCTCTGCCGCCCTTGGCGCAAGGCGATCTGATTGCGATCATGACGGCGGGCGCCTATGGCGCTGTCCAGTCGGGTACATATAATTCCCGTCCCCTCGTGCCCGAAGTTCTGGTGAAAGCAGGAAATTTCTCGATCGTTCGGCCGCGCGAGACCTATGAGGATTTGATTGGCCGCGATCGCCTCGCAACCTGGCAGCAGCGGCCGCGTTAATCTTCCTTATTCTGTGCACGATTTCTGGCTATGATTGGGGATCATGGATTCGAGACCCTTGAGGCTTCTCACCCGCAAGCTGGCCTTGGCCAGGGGTGCCATCGCCTTCGAACGGATTTGGTCGGCGGGATTTTTCGCCGCCATGGCGGCAGGAGTTTTTGTCCTCGCTCTGCTCTCGGGGGCTCTCGGCGCGCTGCCGGGGTGGGCGAAGCTTCCCGCCCTGTTGCTCTTTGCCGGAGCGCTGGCCGCCGCGCTCTTCCCTTTCCGGCACCTGCGCTGGCCCGAATCCGCTGAGGCGCTGCGCCGCCTCGAGGTGAATTCCTCGCTGTCCCATCGGCCGCTCACGGCATTGCATGATGAGATCGCGGGTCCCTCACCTACGCCCGAAACAGCGGCGCTGTGGGAAGCCCATCGCCGCCGGATGGCTGCCTCGATCAGGTCGCTGAAGAGCGGTCTGCCGCGCTCCGACTGGATCAGGCGCGATCCCTATGCGCTGCGCAACGGCCTCGCCATCGCCATCATCGCGCTCGTCCTGCTCAAGGGCCAGGACTGGCGCTCGGAATTGCGCGCCTCCGTGGCACCGGCAGGGCCGGCGCCGATTGCCGTTGCCGTAGATGCCTGGATCACGCCGCCAGGCTATACCGGCAAGCCGCCGATTCTTCTAACCAGCGAAGAGACCATGCGCCGGCTTGCCGGCAAGGGCGAGATCGTCGTGCCGGAGAATTCGGCCCTTATCGTTCGCTTCAACAATGCCAAGGCGCCGAAGCTCAGGCTCGCGAAACCGCTCGAGGACGGCGCGCCCGGCGAGACTCTCATCGAACCAGACGTGATTCAGAAGCCTGGCACCCAGGTCCATGAAGCCCGAGTCACGCTCGACCGCCCGGTGACGGTCATTGCCCGCGAAGGCTCTCGCGACATCTATACCTGGCGGCTCTCCCTAATCCCCGATACGCCGCCCGTTGCCGAAATCACCGGCGAGGTTGAGGCAACCGCGAACGGTGCCATGTCCGTGCCCTGGGCCACGGGCGATGATTACGGCGTGACCTCGCTCGGCACGCGCTTCCGCCTCTCCGATGAGCAGGAGGATGGCGAAGGCGTTGCCGCCGACGGCGTGTTTCTATTCGAGCCGCCGGCCTTCAGCATCCAGCTTCCCAAGGCCTCGCCGAAGACCGCCGACGGCAAGGCCATTCAGGATCTCACCGCCCATCCCTGGGCCGGCCTGATGGTGGAGTTGAGCCTGATCGCCCGTGACCACGCCGGCCAGACCGGCGAAAGCAAGGCGAAGCGCTTCAAGCTGCCCGAGCGGGAATTCACCAAGCCCCTGGCGAAATCGATGGTGGAATTGCGCCGCGAGCTGGTGCTCGATCCCGACGGGCGCGACCAAGTGATCCGTCTTCTCGATGCGCTAACGGCGTGGCCCGAGGGCCTACTCGAAGATACCGGCGTTTATCTCGGCATTCGTACCGCGCTCAACCAGCTATACCGCGCGCAATCGCATGAGGACGTGAAGGCGACCATAGACTACCTGTGGCAGATGGCGCTTGCCATCGAGGAAGGCGATGTGCCCGAGGCCATGCGCGACCTCGAGGCGGCACGCAAGGCGCTGGAGCAGGCCCTTGCCGATGGTGCGCCCCCCGACCGAATCGCCGAGCTGATGCAGAAGCTCCGAGACGCCATGAACCGTTATCTCAGCGCCATGATGGAACAGGCTCTGCGCAATCAGCGCGGCGCCCAGAACCAGCAGCAGCAACCGCAGCCGGGGCAGATGCTCGACGCGCAGGATCTCAACCGCATGCTGGATGCGATCGAGAAGCTGGCAAAGAGCGGCGCCGCCGAAGCTGCCCAGGAGCTGCTGGCGCAGCTCCAGGAGCTCCTCAGCAATCTCCAGTCCGGCATGGCGCAGCAGGGCAAGGAGGGCGATATGCCCCCCATGGCCCAGATGCTCGGGAAACTCGGCGAGCTTCTTCGCCGCCAGCAGGAGCTGATGGATCAGACCTTCCGCATGCCGGAGATGGGCCAGGACGGCGATATGAGCGAGCCGGGCGGCGAGCAAGGCATGCAGAGCCAGCGCCGGCCCGATTCCGGCGCGCTTGCCGGAAAGCAGGATCAGCTCGGCCAAATGCTCGAGCAGCTTCTACGCGAGCTCGGCCAGAACGGCATGAATGCGCCGGGCCCTCTCGGGCGCGCGCAAGAGAACATGGGCGATGCATCAGGCGCATTGCGCCGCGCCGAGCGCAACCGTGCGCTGGGCGATCAGGGCGAGGCCATGGAGAATCTGCGCCAGGGCGCTGAAGCGGTCGCCCGCGATCTCATGCAGCAAGGCAACGGCCAGCAGGGCAATTACGGCCGTCACGGCGAGGCGCGCGGCGATGACCGGGACCCTCTCGGCCGTCCGCTGCCCAGCCGCGGAGACGATTTCGGCCCCGAGCGCAATATGCTTCCCGATGAAGCGGCAATCGAGCGTGCCCGCGAGATACTCGAATATCTTCGCAATCGCGCCAATGACGCCGGCCGGCCACGGATGGAGCTCGATTACTACGACCGGCTCCTGCGCGGCCTTTACTGAGCGCTTGCTCTCTTCTGGATGGGGTCATCGTGTTGACCCCCCGATCAGGTCCGAGACAGCTAACGCGTGGGGACCGGTTTTTGGCCGCGGTAGTCGTAGAAGCCGCGATTGGCCTTGCGGCCGAGCCAGCCGGCCTCGACGTATTTCACCAGAAGCGGGCAGGGGCGGTATTTGGAATCGGCAAGACCTTCGTAAAGCACCTGCATGATGTAGAGGCAGGTATCGAGACCGATGAAGTCGGCAAGTTCGAGGGGACCCATGGGATGACGCGCGCCGAGCTTCATCGCCGTGTCGATCGCCTCGACATTGCCGACACCCTCATAAAGAGTGTAGATCGCCTCATTGATCATCGGCAGCAGGATTCGGTTGACGATGAAGGCGGGGAAGTCCTCGGCGATGGCAATCGTCTTGTCGAGGGTGGCGACGAATTCCTTCATGGTGGTGAAAGTCTTGTCGTCGGTCGCTATGCCGCGAATGAGCTCGACGAGCGGCATGACCGGCACCGGATTCATGAAATGCACGCCCATGAATTTTTCCGGCCGGTTGGTGGACGAGGCCAAGCGGGTGACCGAGATGGAGGAGGTGTTGGTGCCGAGCAAGCCTTCGGGCTTCACCACTTTCGACAGTTCGGCGAATATCTTGCGCTTGACCTGCTCGTCCTCGACGGCGGACTCGATCACGAGATCGCAATCCTCCAGGTCGTCGAAACGCTCCGCCGGCCCGATGCGCTTCAGCGCCTTCGAGCGCTCCTCCTCGGTAATTTTCCCGGACTTAACCTGGCGCGCGAGATTGCCGTTGATAGTTGCCAAAGCGCCTTCTATGCGCTCGCGCGTCATGTCGTTGAGAAGAACATCATAGCCAGCAAGAGCGCAGACATG
Source organism: Aestuariivirgaceae bacterium (assembly GCA_035265265.1). Lineage (GTDB taxonomy): Bacteria > Pseudomonadota > Alphaproteobacteria > Rhizobiales > Aestuariivirgaceae > DATBLQ01. The sequence continues at coordinate 10,158 of DATFOT010000460.1, forward strand.
GGCAATTCCATTGCCCATCTGGCCTGCGCCGATAACGCCGACTTTGCGAATCTGCATCGTTTTTCTTCAATCTGCCCTGATTCCGGGTCGTGAGCCTATATTGCCCGGAGGTTGCGGACAAGCCCGTTTCGCAAGTGCAAAAAACTCATGGTGCTTTGCACGCAAGCCCTTATTTGGCGAGCTTGCCGAGTTCGTTCGCGAGCTCGGGAACAGCCTGGAAAAGATCGGCGACGAGCCCGTAATCGGCCACCTGGAAAATGGGGGCCTCCTCATCCTTATTGATCGCAACGATCACCTTGGAATCTTTCATGCCGGCGAGATGCTGAATGGCGCCCGAGATGCCAACCGCAATATAAAGATCGGGGGCCACGACCTTGCCGGTCTGGCCGACCTGATAGTCGTTGGGAACGAAACCAGCATCGACGGCAGCGCGCGATGCACCGACCGCGGCACCAAGCTTGTCGGCAACTTTCTCCAGCAGAGCAAAATTGGCGCCGTTCTGCATTCCGCGGCCGCCGGAAATGATGATCTTGGCGGAGGTCAGCTCCGGGCGATCGGTCTTCGATAGATTTTCGCCCAGATAAGAGGAGAGGCCGGGGTCGGCTGGCGGCGCTACCTGCTCGACCGGCGCGGAGCCGCCTTCGCCCGTTCCCTGGAAAGCCGCGGTGCGGATGGTGAGAACCTTGGTCTTGTCGGTCGATTGTACGATCTGGATGGCGTTGCCGGCATAGATCAGCCGTTCGAAGGTGTCGGGGGAGTGAACGGCGGTGACTTCGGAGATCTGCATCACGTCGAGGAGGGCGGCTACGCGCGGAGCATAATTCTTGCCGTTGGTTGTCGCGGGCGCGACGATGTGCTCATAGGCGGGTGCTAGCGACACGATAAGAGCGGCGAGAGGTTCAGCGAGGGGACGTTCGAAAAACGGCGCGTCCACATGCAGCACCTTCTTCACGCCGGCCAATCGCGCGGCGGCTGCGGCAGCGGGGCCGGCGTTGGCGCCGGCGACGAGAACATGGATTTCGGGGCCAAGTTTCGCCGCAGCGGTGAGAGCCTTGGGTGTCGCATCCTTCAGAGTGGCGTTATCGTGCTCGGCGATGAGAAGTACAGCCATGATCAGATCACTCCCGCCTCATCCTTGAGCTTCTGAACGAGCTCGCTCACGGATTTAACTTTCACCCCGGCCTGGCGCTTCGGCGGTTCGTTGGTCTTCAAAACCTTGAGGCGCGGAGACACGTCGACGCCGTAATCGGCGGGCGTTTTCTCCTCCAGAGGCTTTTTCTTAGCCTTCATGATGTTGGGCAGCGAAGCATAGCGCGGCTGATTGAGCCTGAGATCGGTGGTCATGATCAGCGGCAGCTTCACCTTGATCGTCTGCAGCCCTCCGTCGATCTCGCGCGTGACGGTGGCCTCGCTTCCGGCAATATCCAGCTTCGAGGCGAAGGTCGCCTGCGATATGCCGAGAAGGGCGGCGAGCATCTGGCCAGTCTGACTGCAATCATCGTCGATCGCCTGCTTGCCGAGGATGACGAGATCGGGCTTTTCCGCCTCGACCACGCCTTTGAGAATCTTGGCGACGGCGAGCGGCTCGACATAGGCGTCGTGCTTGACGAGAATGGCGCGATCAACGCCCATGGCGAGGGCAGTGCGCAAGGTCTCCTGAGATTGCGCCGGACCGATCGACACGGCGACCGCTTCCGTCGCCTTGCCGGATTCCTTCAGCCGCACCGCTTCCTCGACGGCGATCTCGTCGAAGGGGTTCATGGACATTTTGACATTGGCAAGCTCGACACCGCTGCCGTCGGCCTTGACGCGGATCTTGACGTTGAAATCCACGACGCGCTTTACCGCGACCAAAACCTTCATGAACAGCAACTCCTCGCGGGGCGGATGTCTCCCCGAATTCGCGCCGGACCCTAGTGGGGCAGCGGGGTGGCGTCAATCTCGGTGCCGATGCCACTACGATTATTGCGACGCCGGGTCACGGGGCCGTTCGGACAACCAGCCGCGACCTGAGGACAATGGTCAGCACGAAGCCGGTGGCAAAGCCGCCGACATGGGCCGACCAGGCCACCATGGCGGCCTCCTCAGTGGCGAGCAGCAGCATGATAATTTGAAGGGCGAACCAGCTGGCCAGCACGTAGAGGGCGGGGATTCTCAGCGGCAATCGCATGAAGAGGAGAATCCAGATGCGCGCACGCGGGTAGAGCAGCATGTAGGCGGCAAGGATGCCGCCGACGGCGCCGGAAGCGCCGATGAGGGGAGAGTCCGATGCCGGGGTGAGGAATGCGTAGAAGAGCGCGGCTCCTATGCCGCAGGCGACATAGAACAGCAGAAAGGAAATCCGGCCAAAGGCATCCTCGATATTATCGGCGAATACCCAGAGAAAAAGCATGTTGGCGACAAGATGCAGCCAGCCGGCGTGCAGGAACTGATAGGTGATGAGCGTCAGCGGCTCGGGCAGAGGATCAATCGCGGTCGGCAGATTGGAAACGAGCTCGATGGGCACAACGCCGTAAAAATAGAGGGTGGCCTGTTCGGCAGCGCCGCCCGCAGTAAGATGAGTGAAAAGAAACAACAGCGTGTTGAGAAGAATGAGAGCGCCCGTCATCCACTGAAAACGAATGACCTTGAGCGGCTGATCGTCATGAAGTGGAATGAACATGGATCAACCCTCGCGGGTCTGACCGGGAGACCATAGCACGTCGCCGACCGTCCTGGCGTTGATCCAGCGGCTGGCGACGAAGAAGTGATCAGAAAGCCGGTTCATGTAATGGAGAACGACGGGGTTGACATTCTCCGCACGGCGGGAGCTGAGCGCGACGATCAGCCGTTCGGCGCGCCGGCAAATGGTCCGGCACAGATGAAGATGGGCGGCGGCGGCATGGCCGCCGGGGAGAACGAAGGAGCGCAGCGGCTCAAGCTCTTGGTTCAGCGCATCGATCTCGGATTCAAGGCGGGAAACCTGGGCTGGAAGCAGGCGCAAGGGCGCGCGGCCATGCCGCTTCGCGGTCTCGGGCAGGCAGAGGTCGGCGCCGACGTCGAAAAGCTCGTTCTGGATGCGGGCGAGCATGGCATCGAGTGCCGCAAATTCCTTGACCGCGGTGTGGAGCCTCGCCAGGCCGACGGCGGCATTGGTTTCATCCACCGTGCCGAAGGCCTCGATGCGCAGATGCGTCTTTGATACGCGCTTGCCGGAACCGAGGGCGGTCGAGCCCCTGTCGCCGGTCCTCGTGTAGATGCGGGTGAGGGCGATCATCGGGCTCACTCCTAGAGCAGTCGGAGCCGCCAGGGAATAGGTCACTCCCGCCTTAGATGAACGGCCGGGCGGGCCCCGAGCGCCCGCCAGGAGCCGATGAGCCCGGCGAGGAGGGTGATGGTCATGGAAAGGCCGGCCGTGAGGAAGGCAGCGGCAGGGGAGAAATCGAGCGGAATTTCGAGCACATAACGCGTCAAGGCCCAGGCAGCGAGGGACCCAGCAACAATGGCGAAGAGGGACGTGGCGAGGCCGGAGACCAGGAATTCGACGGCATAGATGGCGATCAGCTGCGGCCTGGTGGCGCCGAAGGTCTTCAGCACGATCGCATCATAGGTCCTGGCCGACAGGCTCGTCGCCAGAGCGCCGGAAAGGACCAAAAGCCCGGTTGCGATCGCAACGCCGCTTGCCGCGCGCACGGCAAGCACAAGCTTGCCGAGGAGATCGCTGACCGCATCGAGGGCGTCCTTCACGCGGACGGCGGTGACAGTCGGGAAACTCCGGGCGATGCGGCCCATCAAAGCCGCCTCGCGCTCGGGGGGCAGGCTCACCGTCACTAGATTGGAGTGAGGCGCGCCCGCGAGAGCATTCGGGGAGAACACCATGACGAAATTCATGCCCAGCGAACGCCAGTCGACGAGACGCAGGCTTGCCACGGTAGCGTTGAGCTCGCGGCCGAGAACATTAACGCTCACCTGATCGCCGACGCTCAAGCCGATTGCCTTGGCCACGTCCTCGGTAAAAGAGACGAGAGGGGGACCGGCATAGTCCTTCGGCCACCAGCCTCCCGAAACGAGCCGCGAGCCTTCGGGAAGATTTTCGGCGAAGGTGAGGCCCCGATCGCCGCGCAACGCCCAGGCACCTTCAGGTGCTGCCTTCACCTCGGCGGCAGGCGTGCCCTTCACCTTGGTTATCCGTCCGCGAAGCATGGGCGCGGTGATTACCGCCTCGACAGTCTTCTCCTCACGGACGGCGGCGAGAAAGCCTTCCTGCTCGGTGCTCGCGACATCGAGAAAGAAATAAGAGGGGGCATGGGCGGGCAGGGCCGTTTGCAGCTCGCTGCGCAGCGACCGATCGAGAAGCGCGAGAGTGACGAAGAGCGTCAGCCCCAGCCCTAAGGACAGGACGATCGAGGGAAGCGGCGTGCCGGGCCGGTAAAGATTGCCGATGGCGAAGCGAAGGCCGGCATTTGCGGGCTTCGGCGCATGGCGGGCCAGAACCGTCAGCGCGCGGCCGAGCAGCAGCAGCAACAGCAAGCTGCCGGCAAGCCCGAGAATATAGAAGAGCGTCATCCAATATTCGCCGAAGGCAAGGAAGAACAGGCCGAGAAGACAAGCTGCCGAGAGTGCGAGGGTCAGCAGATCGCGGAGTGCCGGAAGGCGCTGATGAAGTATCGGCGCGTTGCGGATCAGCTCGAGAGGGCCGATCTCACGGGCGCGGGCGAGAGGCCAAAGTGAGAAAACGAGCGTGGTGAGGAAACCGAACAGGGCGGCAAGGGCGAGCGGGGCGGCATAGATTCCGGTGCGCAGAGGAACGGGAAAGAGAGAACCGAACAACTCGCGGATGGCGAATGGCAGGAGAGCGCCGATGATGAGGCCGGCAAGGATGGCTGCGGATGCGGCGAGCATTACCTCCCACAGATAGGTGGAAAAGACGAGTGCCGCATCCGAACCGATCAGCCGAAGCATGGCGATCTGCCGGCGGCGCCTGCCGATGAAGGCGGCGACGGCATTGGCGATGCCGACGCCGCCGACAATGAGCGAGGTGATGCCGACGAGGGTCAAGAAAAACGTCAGGCGCTCGAGATAACGACTGACGCCGGGGGCTGCCTCGTTGCGGGTGCGAATGCGCCAGCCGGCATCGGGAAACTCGCGGGTGATGGCATCGGCGACGGTACGATAGGCAGAGGGATCGCGCAGCTTCAGGCGATAGCGCCATGACAGCAGACTGCCGGGCTTAACAAGGCCGGTCAAAGCGAGGGCCTCTTGGGTCATCAGCACGCGAGGGCCAAGCACGAAACCATCGGCGATGCGATCAGGCTCGCTCGTGATCGAGGCCCGCAGCTCAAACGCGGTTTCGCCGATCTTCAGACCATCGCCAAGCGACAAGCCGAGACGATCCATCAGCAGCGGATCAACGGCGATGCCATGGCGTGAGCCGCGCAGCGCGAGTGCCGCATCGAGGTTTGGTGCTCCGGAGAGCCCGACTGAGCCGTACAGCGGATAATTGCTGTCGGTGGCCTTGATCTCAATGAGAGCGAAATGCTCGCCGGCAGAGGCCATGGCCCGCGAAGAAACAATTGCGCTGACCTCGCCCCAGCGGGCGATGAATTGCCGCTCGGCAGGGTTAAGGCGGCGCTGCGCGACGGTTATCTCGACATCGCCACCGAGAAGAGGCTGGCCTTCTTCTTCCAAGCCGCTGCGCACAGCTTCCGACAGCGAGCCGACCGCGGCGATCGCGGTGACACCAAGGACGATGCAAGCGAGAAGAATGCGCAGGCCGCCGAAGCCCGATCTGAGATCGCGCAAGGCAAGACGCAGGCTCAGCGGCAGTTTCAATGGCGGACCCCGCGGATGGTGCCGTCGCGAATTTCGACGATGCGGCCGCAGCGGCGGGCGAGATCGGGATCGTGGGTCACGAGCAGCAAAGTGGTGCCGGCGGTTTCGCGAAGGCTGAACAAGAGGTCGATGATGCCGTTGCCGGTCTCCTGGTCGAGATTGCCGGTTGGTTCATCGGCAAGGATGATCCGCGCCCCGGCTGCAAGCGCGCGAGCGATGGCCACACGCTGCTGCTCGCCGCCCGACATCTCGCCCGGATAATGCTGAAGGCGGTGGCGGAGGCCGACAAGGGCGAGCTTGTCCTCAGCGCGGGAAAAAGCATCGGGGGCACCCTTGAGCTCGAGCGGTATGGCGACGTTCTCGAGCGCGGTCATGGTGGGGATCAGGTGAAAGGCTTGAAAGATGATGCCGAGATTGTCACGGCGAAAACGGGTGAGGCGATCTTCGCCCATGCTCACGAGATTCTCGCCCATCACGATGACATCGCCCGAGGAGGCGCGTTCGAGCCCGGCGGCGACGAGGAGGAGCGTGGTCTTGCCGGAGCCCGAGGG
>DATFOT010000461.1:0-2464 GCA_035265265.1 Aestuariivirgaceae bacterium
TCTGGTTCTACCCTAAGGAAGAACCAGCCTATGACAAAATGGGCGTGGCCTCGTGGTACGGGCCGCAGTTTCATCGCCGCATGACCTCGAACGGTGAATGGTTCGACATGGACTATCTTTCTGCCGCTCATCCGACCTTGCCTTTGCCGAGTTATGCCAAGGTGACCAGCCTCGAGACGGGCAAAGAGATCGTCGTCCGCGTTAATGATCGGGGCCCCTTCGTTGACGATCGCATGATCGACCTGTCCAGGAAATCCGCCGAGGCGTTGGGCTTTCGCAACAAGGGGACGGCCAAGGTCCGCGTGCAATATATCGGACTTGCGCCGTTAAATGATCGCGGCATGCACCTGGCCGCCATGAACCGGGAGTTGCAGCGCGGCACACTGCTGCCGCAATTAATCGTAGCCGCCGGCGAGCCTGTCGAGCAAGGGCCGCAGACGGCAACCCTTGCCGAAACACCTGCCGCCGCGGTCCAGGTTTCCAATGATCGCCGGCAGCCAGCATATGTTGTCTCGCCGGAATATTTCATCCAGGTCGGAGCCTTCGCAAATGTCGACAATGCCGAACGGGCGCGATTCAATCTGGAGGGTTTCGGCAATGTCGAAGTGACGCCGGTCAATGCCAGCATGGGCACGGTCTATAAGGTCACACTATGGCCGCCCTCGCCAGGTGTCGCCGGGGAAACCTTGACCCTCGTGCGCGCTGCCGGTCACCCCGACGCAAGACTCATCATCGCCCAGTACTAGTTCGGCCTCGGCCTGCGCCGGCATTCCGAATCCTTGCGCGGTCGCTGGCGAATAGTGTTAAGAAACGCCCTGAGTGCCAACTGCGTTGGACAAACCGGTGATCCAAACGACTACTCGCAATATCTTGGGAATTCTCGGGGCTATGGCTCTGTCGGCAATGCTGGCCGGGCCCCTCCATGCCCAATCGGCTGTTTCGCCCGAGCAGCTGCAGTTTTTCACCAAATCGAAAAACGCGATCCTGATTGACGGTCGAACCGGCAAGTCCATGTATGAGAAAAATCCCGACGAGCCGATCGCTCCCGCGAGCATGAGCAAGATCATGACGCAGATCATGGTCTTCGAGAGATTGGCGGAAAAGACGCTCAGCCTCGACCAGGAGTTTTTCGTCAGCAAGAACGCTTGGAGGAAGGGCGGCGCGAAATCCGGCAGTTCAACCATGTATCTTGAACCGGAATCGCGCGTGAAGCTGGGCGATCTCATCCAGGGAGCAATCATTCAGTCTGCGAACGATGCCTGCATAGCGATTGCGGAGAATATCGCCGGCACCGAAGAGGCGTTTGCCGACCTGATGACTTTTCGCGCGCGCGAGATGGGCCTCACACATGCCACCTTCAAGAATGCTACCGGACTTTATGACAAGGACCACAAGATCGCGGTGCGCGAGCTCGCGCTGCTGGCCGAATACATGATCCGGAAGTTCCCCAATTACTATCCCTACTACCGGCAGAAGTCCTTCACCTGGAACAACATCAACCAGCCCAACCGCAACCCGCTGCTCCTCGACTATCCCGGCGCAGACGGGGTGAAGACCGGTTTCGTAAAAGAGGCGGGTTACGGCCTCATCGGCTCGGCTTTGCGCAACGAGCGGCGGCTGATCCTGGTTGTCGCGGGTCTGCCCTCGTCCGAGGAGCGCCGCCAGGAGGCGCAGAAGCTCCTGGACTGGGGTTTCCGTCAGTTCAAGCCTTTTACGGCCTATGCCGCCGGCGAAACCATCGGCCAAGTGCGCGTGTGGGGCGGCTCAGTCGGGGCAGCGACGCTCGTTGCACGCAACGAGGTGCGCATTGCACTCTCGGAGGCGGAGAGCCGCCAGGTAAAGGTCGAACTCTTCTACAAGGGGCCGCTCATTGCGCCGGTCAAAAAAGGCACCGAGATCGGTAAGGTGAGATTTCTGATCGAGGGCAAGCCGGTCGCTGAGCAGGCAGTGGTCACCGGCCAGGACATTGCTGCCGTCGACAGCCGATGGAAACGCGCACTCGACAGTCTCATCATCATGGCGCTCGGCGGCTAGCGGATGGCCGGCGGGGTTTTTATTACCTTCGAGGGCGGTGAAGGTACGGGCAAGACCACGCAGCTCGCCAAATTGGCAGCCGCGCTCGAGAAGAAAGGCGTAGACGTGCTCTGCACGCGTGAGCCTGGCGGATCGCCTGAGGCCGAAGCCATTCGTGACGAGCTCGTATCGGGTGACTCCGGCAAATGGTCGCCGCTTGCGGAGGCGCTGCTGATGAATGCCGCTCGCGACAGCCATCTTCGCAAAACGATCAGGCCTGCCCTCGCTTTGGGTAGGACCGTGCTTTGCGACCGATTCTTGGATTCCACCCGCGCCTATCAGGGCGCAGCCGGCGGTGTCGACATAAAGCTCATCGCCGCGCTTGAGAAATCCGTTGTCGGACAGACCGTGCCCGATCTTACTTTGATCTTCGATCTCGATCCCGACATCG
>DATFOT010000462.1:0-4811 GCA_035265265.1 Aestuariivirgaceae bacterium
GTAGGCAAGCCGTGGACTGGCTGCCGTTGACCAGGGGTTGAGTGCTAGGCCGGCGCGGCTTCGAAACATCCCGAAGCGAGTGACGTGAAAGTGACCTCCAAAAATCACCGGGGTGGAGCGCCCTCGCACCATCTCTACTAACACCAACGTTGGCGCCACCGTGAGGTGCCGCTCCACCCCTCCTTCATCCCGGAAGCGAAAGCTGGCCGACCGATTTCCTATTTTTTAACCATAAACTGCCTAGCATCGATGCGCGGGGGCATGAATGGCGCCGGCGCGATTGTCGCGTCCGGAACTCGCGGCATGCCGTCTTCCGCATGGGGGCGGTTTGCCGATTTGTCCATGTCTATCAGAGGTGCGTGCTGCCTGATCATGTGTCTTGCCGTGGTGTCGAGCGCGGCCGGCCCCGTTTGCGGGCAGGGTCTCAGCGAGCCTTATGCACCGCTGGCGTTGCGGGCAGGGGTGTTCGATTTTCATCCAGCGCTCGAGGTGGAGGCCGTTTATTCCGACAACCCCGGACAGCTTTCCTCCGACACGCGGCCTGCGGCCGGCATTCGCCTGGCACCGGAACTCGAATTGAAAAGCGATTGGGTGCGCCATGAGTTTCGGTTCAAGGCCTCGGGGGAGCGCATCGACTATGCCGACCAGCCGGAACAGACGACCATGGATGGAGAGGTGGAAAGCAGCTTGAAACTCGACATTCGCCGCAACACGACTGCCGAGGTGACAGTAACGGCGGCGCAGTCGCAGACGACGTCGGGCTCGAGCGAGGTGCCGGACGACGCAGCGGCCAAGCGCAATGATCATGAATTCACGCTCGCGGCGGCAGCTAGCCGGAACGCGGGCCAGCTTGCAGGCACGATCCGCACCGAGCTGGCGCAGTTTCTCTATGGCCAGGTCGAATTGCTGGACGGGAGCACGGAGGACAATGGCGACCGGAACTACATCGAGGCCAGTGCGGCCGTACGGGTGATGCAGGCGGGGACGGTGCTGCGACCTTTTGCGGAAGTCGAGATTTCACCGCGGCTGCACGATGCGAAGACCGACCGCAATGGCCTCAGGCGCGATTCCTTCGGAGTAACGCTCAAAGCAGGGGGCGAGATCGACCTGGGCGAGCTTTGGTCCGGCGCGGCGGGGCTGCAATATGATTTCCGCAATTACCAGGACGAGACGCTTGAAGATTTCTCCGGTGGAGGCCTCTTCGCAGCGCTGGCATGGCGGCCGAGCCGGCTTACGACCGTATCGCTCGCGGCCGAAGCGGGCTTCGATGAATCCGCCAATGACGGGGTGAGCGGCAATCACACGCAGAGCGCCGATATCATTATTGCCCATGCGCTGCGGGAAAACCTGATGCTCGAATTGAGCGGAGCGGCAGATTATTCCGCCGCGCTCGGTTCGGACGCACGCAGCGTGACGCTCGAAGCAGGGGGCGAGCTTTCCTATGCGCTCAACCGCGTCTTGTCAGTCACGGCTTCCTATCAGCACACACGCTATATGTCATTTTCAGATAGCAGCGATTATCGGGAAACGGAAATCGGAGCCGGGCTGAAGATCAGCAGGTGAAAATCACCGCAGCAGACCTGCCGATTTCAGATAGTCCACAAGCGCTTGGCGAAAGGGGGACCCCAGGTTCTCATGCTCCAGACCATAGGCGACATTGGCCATGAGGAAACCAATCTTGTCGCCGCAGTCATAGGTGGTGCCGCGAAATTTCAGCCCATAAAAGGGCTGCTCGTTCATGAGCTGGATCATGGCGTCGGTGACCTGGATCTCGCCGCCGGCACCTTTGCCCTGCTGCTCGATCCTGGCAAAAATCTCGGGCTGAAGAATGTAGCGGCCCGAGATTATCAAATTGGAAGGTGCCGCCTCACTCTTGGGCTTTTCGATCATGCTCGTGATCTGGAAGGCGTCCCCGACATCCTTGCCTCGGCCGACGACGCCGTAGCGATGCACCTGATCCCAGGGCACCTCCTCAACCGCGACGATGTTGCCGCCGGTCCGGTCGTAAATGTCCATCATCTGCCTGAGGCAACCGGGCCTGCCGTGGATCAGCATGTCGGGCAGCAGCAAAGCGAAAGGCTCTTCACCCACGATCGCACGCGCGCACCAGACGGCATGGCCAAGCCCCAAGGGCTGCTGCTGGCGGGTGAAACTCATCTGGCCGGCACTCGGCAGATCCATCTCCAATCGGTCGAGTTCGACCGACTTGCCGCGCAGGCGCAGCGTGTCCTCAAGCTCATATTGCTTGTCGAAATGATCTTCGATGACGGCCTTGTTGCGCCCGGTGACGAAGACAAAATGCTCAATGCCCGCTTCCCGGGCCTCGTCGACGGCGAGCTGAATCACCGGCCGATCGACGATGGTCAGCATTTCCTTCGGCATGGCTTTGGTCGCGGGCAGGAAACGGGTGCCGAGGCCCGCGACGGGAAAAACAGCCTTCCTAATCCTGGCTTTCATGGGATCGAAGTTCTGAGGTAACGGTTAGGGTAAACACTGCGAGGGCTTGAAAAGTTTCTTCTGTTCCGACTAGAAGCTGTAGCGGAAGCAGATTGCAACCAGGTTAATTCTAGCACAGGTTACGGCATGGCGGTTCTGATAACGGGCGGCGCTGGATATATCGGCAGCCATATGGTGTTCGAGTTGCTCGATCGCGGCGAAGAAATCGCGGTCATCGATAATCTTTCGACGGGCGCGTGGTGGGTGCTGCCGCCAGAAGCCAATTTGGTTGAGGGCGACATCGGAGATGATTCGCTTCTCGACAAGGTGATGGCCAGCCGGAGATTTGACGCTGTCATTCATTTCGCCGGCTCTATCGTCGTGCCCGAGTCGGTCGCCGATCCCCTGGGCTATTATCTCAACAACACGGTGAAGTCGCGTACGCTGATCGCAGCGGCGGTGCGTCACGGGATCGCAAATTTCATCTTCTCCTCCACGGCGGCGGTTTACGGCGAACCGAAAACCATGCCGGTGACGGAGGACGCGGCGGCACAGCCGGTTTCGCCCTATGGCACATCAAAGCTGATGACCGAGTGGATGCTGCGCGACAGCGCCAAGGCGCATGGCCTGCGCTACGCAGCGCTTCGCTATTTCAATGTCGCAGGAGCAGATGGGAAAGGCAGGACGGGCCAGTCCACGCCGCGCGCTACGCATCTCATCAAGGTCGCCTGCCAGACGCTTCTTGGCCAGCGCGAGCAGATGGAAATATTCGGACGTGATTACGGCACGCCCGACGGCACCTGCATCCGGGACTACATTCATGTGAGCGATCTGATCGGAGCGCATTTCGATGCCCTGCAGTATCTGCGCCAGGGCGGAGAGAGCGGCGTGTTCAACTGCGGCTATGGGCGCGGCTATTCCGTTCTGCAGGTCATCGAGGCGGTTGAAAAGGCCGGCGGCAGGAAGCTCGCCGTCATCGATGCGCCGCGCCGGGCGGGAGACCCGCCGGTCATCGTTGCCGAGGCGGAGCGCGCAAGGGCAATTCTGGGATGGAGGCCTGCGCGAGACAATCTTGACGAGATTGTGTCATCGGCGCTGCGGTGGGAGGAGAAATTACTGCGCCACAACGCCAAAGGCTGATGCAGTTTGCCTTGAGCGCGGGTGCCTTTCGCGGTTAGTGTCTGGCCCCATGAGACGGGAATTGCTCGCCCTATCGGCTGCGACGGCGTTCACCATGGCATGGTGCGCGCCGGCGGGGGCTTATGATGCCGGATTTCGCAAATTCGTCGATGGGCTTTGGCCCGTCGTCGCGCAAGCCAAGATCAAGCGGGGGACATTCGAGCGCGGGTTCGCCGGCGTCTATGAGCCCGATCCCGCGGTTCTGAAGCTTGCCAGCAATCAGCCCGAGTTCACATCGACCACCTCGCAATATCTTTCGAAAGCGGTCACGCCGGCCCGGATCGAGACGGGGATGGCGATGCTGCGTGAGAAAGCAGATTTGCTCGACGCGCTGGAGAAGCGTTACGGGGTCGACCGCCACATCCTGCTCGCCATCTGGGGCATGGAAAGCAATTTCGGCAAGGACAAGGGCTCGATGGGCGTGATGCGGTCACTCGCGACGCTCGCCTATCAGGGTTCCCGCAGCAATTATGCGCGCCCGCAGATCATCGCGGCGCTCAGGATCCTGCAAAGCGGCGTCGTTGCGCCGGAAGGCTTCACGGGCTCATGGGCCGGGGCCATGGGACACACGCAATTCATCCCAACCTCGTACATAGCGTTCGCCGTCGACTGGACCGGCGATGGGGTGCGTGACATCTGGGGATCGGAAGCGGACGCGCTGGCGTCGACCGCGAATTACCTGGCGAAGTCGGGCTGGTCGTCGTCACGGCCATGGGGCTGGGAAATTTCGCTGCCGCAAGACTTCGACCGTTCCCTGATCGGGCGCGGGCGGCCGCGAAGCATCGCCGAGTGGAAAAAGATCGGGGTAAGGCCGGCGCGCGGCAGTTTCGGCGGCGTCGATGCCAAGGCCTTCATCATCGTTCCTCAGGGGCTCGACGGCCCGGCTTTTCTGGTGACGCAGAATTTCAATGCGGTCATGGCGTATAACGAGTCGCACTCCTATGCGGTGGCGGTCGGCCATCTCGCGGATCGGATCGCGGGCAAGGGCCCGATTATTGGATCATGGCCGGAACAGACGATCAGACTCAGCTTTGCGGAACGCGTGGAGATGCAGAAACGACTCATCCGGCATGGCTTTCCGACGGGCGGAACGGACGGCCGCTTCGGTACCAGGACCTATGAGGCGATCCTGGCGTTCCAGAAGAAACGGCAGCTGGCGCTTGACGGCGTTCCGACGCGAGCGCTGCTCGTCGAAT
>DATFOT010000463.1:0-5205 GCA_035265265.1 Aestuariivirgaceae bacterium
CGCCCCGACTGCTCCTTCCGCCAAGCCGCTGGCGATCAGCAGTATCGTTGCTCCAAGCGCGAGCACCGGCCGTAGAATGTAGGGCGGCACCAGAGCCGATGCCATCCGCCCCTGTGAGCGGCCGATCCCATCCTGAAAATCGGTGAGTGCATAGGCCGGAAGGCTGGCCGCAACGAGAAGCAATGCCGAAGCAGCGCTTGAACCTGGATCGGGCACAAGGACATATCCAGTCACGGCGACTGCCCCCGCCGCTCCCGCCAGCAGGCAGGCCCCACGGCCCGTAACCAGATAACCTCTGGCTTTGGCGGTTTCTCCGCTGGCCTGATAGGCGGGCAGGAATCGCAGCGCCGAGGCACCGAAACCCGCAGCGCACAATGATCCAAGAACGTTCAGCCACACCGCGGCATAGGTAAAGACGCCAAATTCGAAGCTGCCGAGCCAGCGGGCGAGCACCATTTGCGCGGCAAAGGCCAGCGCGGCGGCAGCGACCCGGATCGATAGCGCGATGAGCGCCTGTCGCCCGATAGCCGACCGGCCCTTTGTGTGGCCCCCAAACCGGATATATCCGCGCAGCCACCCCGGCCTTTGGCGGAGAAGATAGTCCATGGCCGCCAGCCTAAGCCGAACCCGCTAAGATTGGGTTGCTGGCGCAGAAACGGCGTTGCTGTGATTAGTATTCGGTCTTCGCGGGCAGTATCTGCTTTCCGCGATACAGTCCCGTCTTGAGGTCGACATGGTGAGGCCGGTGCAGCTCGCCCGTCTGCTTGTTTTCGACATAGGTCACCGTTTCCTTGCGGTGGCCCGAGCGGCGCTGGCCACGTTTCATCGGCGTGGTCTTTTTCTTGGGACGGCCATGATAATGCTCCAGAAACCTGTTTGCGTTGACGCCGCCTGTCCAGGTCTGGAAGCGGCCAAATTCTTGGCCGGCTTATACCCTCCTCCGAGGGAGAACGAAAGGGCCCTGCGGCAATTACCGCACGCAATCGAGCAGCGCCCCCATCTGGCCTACCCGCTTTTCGATCACACCGGCCTTTCGCTTGACCGCCAGGGAGGGCCGGCCTGCCCGGCGTTTCAGCGGATTAGGCAGCACCGAGGCCAGGAGAGCCGCCTCACGGCGCGAGAGGGCTTTGGCGGACTTGCCGAAATGCTTTTGGGCAGCGGCTTCAGCGCCGTAGATTCCGGGCGCCCACTCCACGATATTCAGGTAGATCTCGATAACCCGTTTCTTCGGCCAGATCGCGTCGATCCACAGCGCCAGCGGGATTTCTACCGCTTTCCGGATCACCGAGCGCCCTTCCCACAGAAACAGGTTCTTGACCGTTTGCATCGCGATCGTGCTCGCTCCCCTCATCGGCTGCTCGTCGCCGTCGAACGCCTCCTCGACGACGTCCTGAACAGCACGCCAGTCGACCCCCTGGTGTCGGCAGAACCGCGCGTCTTCCGCCGTGACCACCGCCCTTGCCAACTCGGGCGAGATCTGAGCCAGCGGTACCCATCGGTAATCGACCGATCGTGCCATGGGCAATCTCTCGATCATCAATGCACTGATGGGTGGCGGCAGCACCGCGTAATTCAGCGACAAGAAAATCGGCAGCGTGAACAATGTGAGCAGCGCGGTGACGAAAATCTTGGCCCAGGAATGAGCGCGGTATCGGTGTCCTGCGCGCTCCGTGACGGGTCCTGTGATGTCGGCCCTTGCCATGTTCAATCGTCGATGCCCCGTCGTGACAAGCGAAGGAGGCCTTATCTCACTCATGGCACGGCTGAAGCAAGGACGCCCGTAAGCTGCTGAATTTATTGAATCTTAACTACAGAAAACACGCTCTGTTGCAGCGCTGCCTCGCGAAGCGGCGTCGGCTGTCGACGAGCAGGGCTGAAGGATTGGTACCGTTGATGATGCTGTCAGCCGGTCTTGCGCACGACAGCGGGATACGAAGGCGCCATGGACGAGTTGCGATCTCACGATGCCGCGCTTCTTGTGTATTCTGCTGTCAATGCATGCAAGTTTGGACTTGCCTTTCAAATTGCCGATGACATTCTCGGCTGATCGGCAATCCCGATGTTGGTTCGCTAATATGGGGATACCGATGGATACAAGGGCAATGCTTGTTGACACTCTGGGGCTTGAAGGTGCAAAGGCGCATGCCTACGCTCTCGCCGCTAAAGCAGCCGCACCACTGGCGGTCTTTGGCGATTAAGCCGCGAAGCTGCGCGGATTGGCGCAGCACATCGTTAGACGGCAACAATAGAACAGGAGATCCGCCAATGGCGTTTGAACAATTGAAGGCAGAAATTGCCATGCTCGTGCAGCAGATGGACGACGAGCCGGAGGATGTGCATGAGCTGCATGCGCGCATTCGTCAGAAGCTCGCCGAAATGAAGGCCACGGGCCAGCCGCTTCCCGATGATCTGGTGGATCTTGAACGACGCCTCGACAGTGAAGAGCGTGGCGCCGCGCGCTCCCGCGCTTCTTCTGCCGATCAGCAGCCGGCCTCCAGACCTGCACGGCGGCAAGCTGCCGGCGGAAGCCGCCGTCCTGCAGCCAGGAAAAAGGCTTCACCCGCGAAACAGGCAAAACGGCCCGCTGCCAAGAAAGGCGCCAGAAAATCTGCCGCAGCCGGCAGGGGCTCAGCTGCAAAGAAAGCCGGCAGGGGTTCGGCTGCAAAGAAAGGCGGGCGAGGTGCGGCAAAGGCGAAAACTTCGCCTGCCAGGAAAACCAAACGGTCTTCTGGGCGCGGACGGTCTTCTGGTCGCGGCCGGCGCTAGCTTCGTTTGCTTTTGCTGGGGGGGTTCTTCCGGCGTTTTTTCAGCCGAGCGCGCAATCCAGGATTCCACCGGAATCAGCACGGCCAGGATCAGGATCGCCATGAGCGCGCCGAACACCGCGAGCGCATAGCGCTCGAGTCCGCAGGCCAGACCCACCGCGCCGGCAAGCCACATGCCGGCGCCGGTGGTCAGCCCGCGCACGTCGCGTCCCGAATGGATGATGGTTCCTGGTGCCAGAAACGATACTCCGACTGTGATCGCCTCGATGATGCGTATGGCATCGGCGCCGCTGGCACCGTCGCGGACCAGCTGACTTTGCAGTTCGAGCGTGAGCACGGTAAATAGCGCTGCAGCAAGCGCCAGCACCATATGCGTCCTGAGCCCGGCGGGCCTTCTCTTGAACTCCCGGTCAATACCGATCAGCGCGCCGAGAAAGGTGGCAGAGCCAGGCGCACGGCATAGTCACCAAGCAAAACGATGTGTTCCGGCATTTCTCTGAAGTGATCTCATTCCTGTGACGGCATGGATGGGAACCGTCGCGGAAGGGAGTTGGTTCCAGCCTAGTCCTCGAGGCTCTCGCTCGCCCTGGCCGCCGGTTTGTCGGAAACGTCGCCCCACCTCTGCACGACATAATCCTCGACGATCCGCTGAAACTGTTCAGCGATATTATCCCCTCTCAAGGTCGCGGTCTTTCGCCCGTCGATATAAACCGGCGCTGCGGAGATTTCGCCCGTTCCCGGAAGCGATATGCCGATATCGGCATGTTTCGATTCGCCGGGACCATTGACGATGCAGCCCATCACTGCAAGCTGCAGGGTTTCGAATCCCGCATATTGTTTCTTCCATTCCGGCTGCCGCATCCGCACATAGTTCTGAATGCCCTGAGCAAGTTCCTGGAAGACGGTGGAAGTGGTTCGCCCGCAGCCAGGACAGGCGATAACCATCGGCGCAAAAGCGCGAAGTCCCATGCTCTGCAGGATCTCCTGCGCGACGATCACCTCCGTCCTGCGGTCGCCGCCGGGTTCCGGTGTCAGGGAAATACGGATTGTGTCGCCGATGCCCTCCTGCAGGAGCACGCCCAAGCCCGCCGCCGACGCGGCAATGCCTTTGGATCCCATCCCCGCTTCGGTGAGGCCGAGGTGAAGCGCGTGATCGCAGCGCGCCGCGAGCATCCGGTAGACCGCAATGAGGTCCTGAACTTCCGAGCATTTGGCCGATATGATGATCTTGTCCGCTCCAAGGCCAAGCTCCTGTGCTCGCCGCGCCGACGAAAGCCCCGACTCGACCACCGTCTCATGCATGACCGAGCGCGCGTCCAGGGGTTCGGGCGCCTTGGCATTCCGTTCCATCAACTGAGTAAGCAATGCCTGGTCGAGCGATCCCCAGTTGACGCCGATCCGCACCGGCTTTCCGCGCGCCGCGGCCAGCGCGATCATTGTGGAGAAATTCCGGTCCTTCTTCTCCCCGAAGCCGACATTGCCGGGGTTTATGCGATATTTATCGAGTGCCTCCGCACAGGCCGGATGCTGTTTGAGCAGGATATGGCCGTTATAGTGGAAATCTCCGATCAGCGGTACCTTGAGACCCATTGCCATGACCCGGTCCCGTATATGGGGCACCGCTGCGGCCGCTTCCGGCCGATCGACCGTGATGCGCACGAGCTCCGACCCCGCCTGATGAAGCTCTCCAATTTGGCGGGCAGTACCATCGACATCGGCGGTGTCGGTATTCGTCATCGACTGGACGGCGACCGGTGCGCCGCCGCCGACAGTGACGTTGCCCACCCTTACGCCGATCGATTTCCGACGTGGTTTGGCAGCCGAAAACGCCATGAGCTACCCTCACAGGTTGTTGAATTGGTTGTTCTCTAGTCCGTTGCGACCCTTGGCGCAATGCCAATCCCTCCATATGCTTAGACCCGCAAACGCCAAGGAGGCAACCAATGGCAAAGACAACGAAAAAGGCCGTGAAGAAACCGGCCGCGAGGCGCCCTGGAGGGAGGAAGGATCTTACCCGCATCGATCCTGGCCCGCGCATGAGCGATGCGATAATTCATGAGGGGCGTATATTCCTGGCGGGGCAGGTGGCCGAGCGTAGCCGCGGGCGATCGGTTCGCGAGCAGACAGCGGAAATTTTGGCCGAGATCGATCAGGTGCTGAAAAAGGCCGGCACCGACAAAACCCGCATCATCACCGCCAACATATGGCTCTCGGATATATCGACCTTCGGCGAGATGAATGCTGTTTGGGATGCCTGGGTCGTGCCCGGACGCACGCCCGCCCGCGCGACTGTTGAGTCCAAGCTTGCCGCACCCGAATACAAAGTGGAAATCATGGTTACGGCTGCGCTCTAGTATCCGTCTCGAATGTTGAAAAAACTCTGACTGCAGGAGTACGACGTCATGGCCGCTCCAAACATCCTCCGCAAGACCAGCGACGA
>DATFOT010000464.1:0-2654 GCA_035265265.1 Aestuariivirgaceae bacterium
CACATGGCAAAGCAAGGAGCGATGTCTGCCCCTTGAGGCAGAGCAGCGGGGCGCTGAGTCGATTTCCCTGAGCAGTGCTGGATAATCCTCCTCGCCATAGGCAACGAGCTCAGCGCCCAAAGCCGCGATGCGCTCGAGGTCGCGCTCGGCATCGGCAGCGGGATAGAGTCTGATCGGTCGAGACAAGCCGCCGCGCCTGGCCAAATCGGGCAGGGCGCTGAGCGCATCGGCGGCCGAGCCGAAGCGGTTGATCAGCTGCCGGAAGGTGATCGGACCAACATTCTCACTTGAGATAAGACGCAACCAGTCCCGGCGCTGCGCGCCGTCGAGCAAAAGCCGCCCCATGCAAATTCACGCTTTCTTGGTAAAACTGATCTTCGGTTCCTGATTGCGCAGCAACCGCAAAAGATTGGCGCGGTGGGTAATGAAAATGACGAGGGCGATAATGAGGAGGGCAATAGGCAAGCGGCCTTCGGCAATTGCAAAGCTTGTCGCCGCGACAGCAGCAGTGGCGGTTAACGCCGCGAGGGAAGAAAAGCGGAATGCCAAGGCGATGATCAGCCAGACAGCGATGAAAAGGACAGCAAGCGGCCAAAACAGCGCCAAGAGAACACCGATATAGGTCGCCACACCTTTGCCGCCCTTGAACCGCAGCCACACCGGCAGGATATGGCCCGCAAGTGCGCCGAAGCCGGCAGCGATGGCGGCATCTGCGCTCCACAGCCGGGCTGCGACAAAGACCGGCACGAAGCCCTTCAGAATGTCGAACAGCAGGGTGAGCCCCGCAACCCAGCGCGAACCGGTACGCAGAACATTGGTCGCACCAATGCTGCCGGACCCGATGCGGCGCACATCGCCCAGCCCTGCGAGCCTCGTCAACAGAAGACCAAAGGGTATCGAGCCCGAGAGGTAACCGAGCAGGACAGCGAAGATCAGCTCACGGTCCATCATGGTTCAAGCCGTTCGCTTCGCCGCGTTCCTGCCACGCTCCAGACCGTAGACGCTGCGTCCGGCGACGATCGTTTCGATGATGCGGCCCTCGAGAACCGTGTGTTCGAAGGGAGAATTCTTGGAGGCCGACTTGAGGTCATCAGCCTCGACCCGCCAGCTCTGGGTAAGATCGGCAATCGCCAGATCGGCCGGCGCACCGGGCTGCAGCCGCCCGGCTTCAAGTCCGAGCACGCCCGCCGGGGCGGAAGTCATCGCTTCGATCAGGCGGGGGAGAGGGATGCTGCCGTCATGATAGAGACGCAGGACGGCGGAAAACATCGTCTCCAGGCCAATGGCACCGAACTCGGCCTCGGCAAAGGGAAGCCGCTTCGTGTCGGGGTTCTGCGGATCGTGGCTCGATACGATGACGTCTATCGAAGCATCGCGCACGCCTTCGACCATGGCGAGGCGATCCTCCTCGCTGCGCAGGGGTGGAGAAACCTTAAAGAACGTGCGGTAGGCGCCGATATCATTTTCGTTGAGCACGAGATGATTGATCGACACGCCACAGGAAATAGGCAGCCCGCGATGCTTGGCGCGGCGCACGACCTCGAGCGACTCGCGACAGGAGATCTGGGCCGCGTGGTAGCGCGCGCCGGTGATCTCGACGAGGCGAATATCGCGCTCCAGCATGATGACCTCGGCGGCAGAGGGTATTTCAGGCAGGCCAAGCCTCGTCGCCACCTCGCTGGAATTCATGACGCCGGTTGCCAGCGTCGGCTCTTCGACGTGCTGAACCACCAGCATGCCGAAATCATTTGCATAGGCGAGGGCGCGCTTCATGATGGCGGCATCGGACAGGGCACGCGTGCCATCGGTCACGGCGGCGGCACCGGCCTCCTGAAGCAAGCCGATCTCGGTGATCTGGCGGCCTTCGAGGCCTTTGGTGATAGCTGCCATCGGAACGACGCGGACGACGGCGGTATCGCGGGCGCGGCGCAGGATGAAATCGACGATCGCGGCATCATCGATCACCGGAAGGGTGTTCGGCATCACGATCATGGTGGTGACACCGCCGGCCGCCGCGGCATGGGAGGCGGAGGCAAGGGTTTCTCGATGCTCGTTGCCCGGCTCGCCGGTGATCACCCGCATGTCGATGAGGCCCGGCATCAGAACGGCGCCGCGACAATCGAGGATGGTAGCAGCAGGGCCGGCGGCGGCAGCGGTAACCTGCGGCCCGACGCTGACGATGCGGCCGTCATCGATGAGGATGCCGCCCGTGCCGTCGATACCCGAGGATGCATCGATAAGATGGGCGTTAAGATAGGCCCTGCGGCCCGGAGCACCCTTGATGCGCAGATCGGCAGGCATTCAGGCGTTTCCTCCGCCGGGGAGGTTGCGGGCGAGCGCGTCGAGAACCGCCATTCGCACGGCCACGCCCATTTCCACCTGTTCGCGGATAACCGACTGCACGCCATCGGCCACAGCCGAGTCGATCTCGACGCCGCGGTTCATCGGGCCCGGGTGCATCACCAGCGCGCCCGCGCGGGCAAGCTCGAGCTTCTCCTGATCGAGGCCGAAGAACCGGTAGTATTCCCGAAGCGATGGAACAAAGGAACCGTTCATGCGCTCGAGCTGCAGGCGCAGCATCATGACGATGTCGGCACCATCCAGGCCTTTACGCATGTCGCGATAGACCTCGCAGCCGAGACGGTCGACGGCGG
>DATFOT010000465.1:0-11070 GCA_035265265.1 Aestuariivirgaceae bacterium
CTCCGGGAAAGCCGGCGATCACCAGGAGCATCGCATTGCGGAACACATGCCCGTACAGCACGCCGCGCTCGCTTAAGCCTTTCGCCCGCGCGGTTGTCACATACTGCTTCTTGATCTCGTCGAGAAACGAGTTCTTGGTGAGCAGCGTCATGGTTGCAAACGAGCTGACCCCGAGGGCGAGGAGCGGCAGCACCAGATGCCAGGCATAATCTAGCGCCTGCGCATACCATGGCCAGCTCTCCGACCCCTCGCTGGTGAGGCCGCGCAGCGGAAACCAGCTGAAATACGATCCTCCAGCGAATAGGATCACCAGGAGAATGGCGAAGATGAACCCCGGAATGGCATAGCCGGCAACGATGACGGCGCTTGTCCACACGTCGAACCGGCTTCCGTCGCGCACGGCTTTGGCAATGCCCAGCGGCACCGAAACCAGATAGGAGACCAGCGTGAGCCACAGCCCCAGCGAGATCGATACCGGCATCTTCTCTTTGATCAGGCTGATCACCGAAACGTCGCGGAAATAGCTGTCGCCGAAGTCGAATGTCAGGTAATTCCGCATCATCAGCAAAAAGCGCTCGTACACCGGTTTGTCGAAGCCGAACTGCTGTTCGAGCTTCTTGATGAATTCCGGATCGAGCCCCTGGGCGCCGCGATATTTGAAGCCGACGCCCTGGTTCTGGCCGCTGCCGGCCGCCGCCTCGCCCTGACCGCCGACTTCGCCCGCGCCCGAACCGCCGATCCGCGCCGTTGCCTCGACGTCGGTTCCCTGGATCTTGGCGATCACCCGCTCGACCGGCCCCCCGGGCGCAAACTGGATGACCGCAAAGGTCACGAGCATGATCCCGATCAGCGTCGGGATCATCAGCAGCACCCGCTTGAGAATGTAAAAGCCCAAGGTTACGGACCCCGGCGCAAGGTGGCGGCCTTGGCCTTATCGATCCACCAATTTGTGATGATGCCGCGATCATACTTCGGCTTGACCGCCGGCCGGCCGAAAATATCCCAGTAGACGATGTTGTACGATCGCTTCGCCCAGTGCGGCACCCAGAAATGTTCAGCCCTCAGCACGCGGTCCAGCGCCCTTGCCGCGGTCGTGAGCTCCTCGCGGTCCTTCGCTGTGATGATCTTGTCGATCAGCCGGTCCACGCTTTTCATGGCGATCCCCGACAGATTATAGCTTCCCGGCGCCTGGGCGGACTGCGAACCGAAGAAGCTTCTCATCTCCACCCCGGGCGTCTGCTCCAGCACATAGCGCTGGATGGTGACGTCATAGTCGAAATTCTTGAGCCGTTGCTGGAACTGCGCCTCGTCCACGAGCCTTATGCGCGCATCGATGCCGATCAGCCTGAGATTGCGTATATAGGGGTTCATCACCCGCTCGAAGGTCTGGTCGTCCTCCAGGAATTCAATGGTGAGCTTCTCCCCCCGGGCGTTCTCGCGAACACCGTTCTTCACTGTCCATCCTGCTGCTTCGAGAAGCTCCGAAGCCTGCCTCAGGAGCTTCCGGTCCGCTCCCGAGCCGCTGCTTTTCGGCGGCGTGTACACCTCCTCGAACACCTCGGGCCTGAGCTCGCCGCGCATCTGGTCGAGCATTTCGAGCTCTTCGGGCGATGGCTTTTCCGACGCCTTCAGATCGCTGCCCTCGAACACGCTTCCGGTGCGGCTGTAGAGATTGTAGAACAGATTGGCATTCGACCATTCGAAGTCGAAGGCGAGATCGAGCGCCTGCCGCACTCTCACATCCTGGAATTTCTCGCGCCTGAGATTGATGAAGAAGCCCTGCGCGCCCGACATCGTCTCGTCCGGCAGTTCTTCCTTGATCAGCCGGCCTTCCTTTACCGCGCTGACGTTGTATTCGGTTGCCCAGGATTTCGAGGTGAACTCTTCCCTGAGATCGAGTATCCCCGCCTTCAGCGCTTCGAGTTCGGCATTGCGGTCGCGGAAATATTCGAACCGGACTTCGTCGAAATTATATTTGCCGCGATTGACCGGCAGGTCCTTCGCCCAATAATCCGCCCGCCTGAGATAGCTGACATATTGTCCTTGCCGGTAGGGTCCGATCTTGTAGGGCCCCGACCCGAGCGGCGCCTCGAGCGTCGATTTGGTGAAGTCATGCGTCGCGTAATAGGCTTTGGAGAAGATCGGCAGCCCGGCCACGATGAGCGGCAGATCGCGGGTGTTCTCGCCTTCGAAATCATAGCGAACGATTTCCGGCGACAGCACCGCACAGCTCTTCACATCCCTGATCGTGATGCGAATGCGCTCATGTCCCTCCGTTTTGAGCAGCCGAAAACTATCGCAGACGTCTTCCGCCGTGAGCGCGCTCCCGTCGGCGAATTTCGCTTCAAGCCTCAGCGCGAAGCCGACGCTCTTCTTGTCGGGAGCGATGTCGATGCTCTTGGCCGCGAGTCCATATAGCGCGTCGGGCTCGTCCAACGCCCGCACCATCAGCGTGTCGAAAATGAGCTCGATGCCCTGCGCGGCGTCACCCTTCAATATATAGCCGTTGAAACTGTCGAAGGTGGTGATCCCCGCCGTGCCGATGGTTGTGAGCTTGCCGCCTTTGGGCGCATCGGCATCGACGTAATCGAAATGGCTGAACTCCGGCCCGTACTTCAGATCGCCGAAGATTGAGGCGCCGTGCCGGGGCTCCGCTGCAGCCGATGAGCTCAGGATCGCCGCGATCCCCAGCGCCAGTGCGGGGACTCTCATCATCCGTTCTTGACCTTGGCCGCCTTTGCCTCGTCCCACCACCATATGGTCGGAAAGCCGATTGAATAGTCGGGAAGCTTCTCTGGCCGTCCGAACCGATCCCAGCGTGCCACCCGCTCATAGGGAACATGCCACATCGGCACGACGAAGTTATTCCACAACAGCACGCGGTCGAGCGCCTTGGTCGCGGCCACGAGATCGGGACGCGACTTGGCGAAGATGAGCCTGTCGATCAGCCTGTCGACCGCCGGGTCCTTGATGCCGATGTAATTTCGGCTGCCTTTCCGGTCGGCGGCCTCCGAGCCCCAGAATTCGCGCTGCTCATTGCCCGGCGACAGCGATTGTCCGAACACCGACCAGATCACGTCATAGTCGAAATCCTGCAAGCGCCGCTGCATCTGCGCGCTGTCGATGGTGCGCACATTGGCCTTGACCCCGAGCTTCTTCAGTTCCTGCGTATACGGAATGACGATCCGTTCGAAGGAAGGCTGGTCGAGCAGGAATTCCGCGGCGAGGACCTCGCCGAGCGCGTTCATCAGAACGGTTTCTCCGCCATCCTTTTTCTGCACCCAGCCGGCGTCCTGCAGGAGCTTCGCCGCCATTCTGAGATTGTTGCGCCGCTCATTGCGGTCTCTGTTGACCGGATTCTTGAACTCGGCGGTGAACGCCTCGGGAGGCACCTTGCCCTTGATCTCGTTGAGGATCGCGATCTCTTCGGGCGAGGGCAGCCCCGTGGCCGCAAGCTCGGAATTGGCGAAGAAACTCGCGGTGCGCGTATATTCGCCGTAAAACAGATTGGCATTCGCCCATTCGAAGTCGAAGGCGTAGTTGAAGGCGAGCCGCACCCGTGCGTCCTGGAATTTCGGCTTTCTCAGGTTGAGCACGAAACACTGCATCGCCTCGGCGTTTTTGGTCCTGAGCTTCTCGAGGATCACCTTCCCGCTCTTGACGGCCGGAAAGTTGTAGCGGGTCGCCCAGGTTTTGGCCGTATTTTCGAGCCTGACATCGTAGCGGTCGGCCTTGAAGGCCTCGAACGCGACGTCGGTATCGAGAAAGAATTCGTAAGTGATCTCGTCGAAATTATCCTGCCCGACATTCACCGGCAGATCCTTGCCCCAATAATCCTCCATCCTTTTCAGCCGCAGGAGCGCGCCTGGCTTCACCTCGACGCATTTATAAACGCCCGAGCCCAGCGGAATTTCGAGTGTCGTCGATTCAATGGCACGCTGTTTGCCGTCGGGTCTCGCTCCGGTCCACCAATGTTTCGGCAGCACCGGCAGCTGACCGACGATCTGCGGCAGTTCGCGGTTGGCCTTCTGGGAGAACAAGAAGGTCACTTCCCGTTCTCCCGATTGCTCGGCCTTGCTCACGTTTTTGTAATAGGCGACATAGAAGGGATGAGTCTTCTTCAGCGTCTCCATCGACCAGACGACGTCTTCGGCCGTTATCGGCTTGCCGTCGTGGAACCTGGCTTCAGGCCTCAGCCGATAGGTGACCTGCGAAAAATCCTCCGGAAACCAGACCTCGGCGGCGACGAGTCCGTATTCCGTGGACGGTTCGTCAAGTGCTGCCGTGAACAGACTCTCATTATTTGCCGCGATCGCAGTTGATTCGCCGCTGTAGGTATAGGGGTTGAGGCTGTCGAACGAGCCGAGCGCATAAACTCTGAGCTTTCCGCCTTTGGGCGCTGCCGGGTTCACATAGTCGAAATGCGGGAAGTTTGGTGGATATTTCAATTCGCCGAACAGCGACAGCCCATGGCGCCAGTTCTTTTCCTGCGCATGCGCCATAGACAGGCCGACGATCTTGGCGCCGGCAAGGCCGCCCAAGGCTCCGAGGCCCGTGAGCTTGAGCAGGAAACGGCGTGAAAGCAGCATCGATCCTCCTTTGCCCCGGAGAGGGATGGTGTGGATGCTTGTGCCACACTTCGAAATGCCCGCGGAAGCCCGACGGAGTGAAAAATTATTAATCTGCTCTGCCCTCCGGGTCTACTGCCCGGAAGGCGCTGACTCTGCCGGTGCTTGCTGAGGCTCGGCCGGTGCGCCCGCTGCACCTTCACCCGCGGCCGGCGGCGTCTGTGCCGGCGGCCCTTCGGCTGTCCCCGGTGCTTCCGCGGCAGCGGGTGCTGTCGGCAAGGGCGCCGGATTGTCCGACAGGGTACGCAAATAAGCGAGAATGTCCGCGCGCGCGCTGTCGCGCTTCATGCCGGCGTAGGTCATCTTGGTGCCCGGCGCGAAGCTGCGCGGATCGTGGATGAAATCGTTCAAGAGTTCGAAAGTCCATTTCTGGTCCGATTTCGCCTTCAGCGCATCGGAATAGGCAAACCCTTCATGTGACGCGATCGACGCGCCGACGACACCCCATAGATTGGGGCCGACCTTGTTCTGCCCGCCCTTTTCGAAGGAATGACAGGCAAGACAGGGTTTGGCTGCAGCCTCACCCTTTGCCGGATCGGCCGTCTGCAGCAATGTTGCAATGGGCACCGCCGCGACTTCGCCCCCGCCCGCTGTCTCGCCGCCGCTCTCGGCCACGGCTATCGCATAACCTGGTGTCTCCGGCCTCTCTGCGTGAAAGATTTCTTCCGCCATTATATGGAGCCCGAAGGTGGCGAGCAGGGTCCCGAGCACGGCACCGGCGATCTTGTTGAATTCGAAACTGTCCATGCGCGCCTTGCTCGAGAGAAGCTGCCCGGAGGGATGGGCCAGCCGCGGGAATGAGCCCGGCGCGGAACCTAACGGTTCGGCACCTGCCGCGCAATAAGCGGCGGGGAGCAATTTGCCGCGCCCCCTGAAGCCCTTAACCTTCCTGCTGCGTTGACACGCCAACCGTCGATGCCAATACTCCGCCGGCCTCGACTCTAGGGGGCGTTGGGTCCAGGAGCTGTCATTGTCGAAAACGAACGCGCGGAAAATCGCTTATCAAGGCGAGCCGGGGGCCAATTCTCACATCGCCTGCAAGGAAGCCTTCCCCGCTTACGAAACCCTGGCCTGCCGTGTCTTTGAAGACGCTTTCGCCGCTGTATCGGGCGGCGACGCCGCGCTTGCCATGATTCCGATCGACAATTCGGTAGCCGGCCGCGTCGCCGACATCCATCACCTCATGCCGCAGGCGAACCTCTACATCGTGGCTGAGCATTTCCTGCGCGTCCATCACCAGCTCCTCGTCGCCCCTGGCGCAGAAATCCAGGCCATCCGCACTGTACGAAGCCACATCCATGCGCTCGGCCAGTGCCGCAAAATCATCCGCGAGCTCAAGCTGCATTCGATCGTTGCCGCCGACACGGCCGGCGCCGCGCGCGAGGTGGCCGCAGCCCGCGACCCCTCGGCCGCTGCCATCGCCACCACCCTCGCAGCCGAGATCTATGGTCTAGAGGTTCTCAAAGCCAATATAGAGGACGATGATCACAACACCACGCGGTTCATCGTGCTCTCTGCCAATCCCGACGATGCCGAGCCCGAGGACGCGCCGGTCATCACCAGCTTCATCTTTCGCGTCCGCAACGTCCCCGCTGCGCTCTATAAGGCACTCGGCGGTTTCGCCACGAACGGCGTCAACATGATCAAGCTCGAGTCGTACCAGCTCGAGGGTCAGTTCGCCGCCACCCAGTTCTATGCCGATATCGAGGGCCATCCCCAGGAGCGGCCGGTGCGACTGGCACTTGAGGAACTGCAGTTCTTCACCTCGCACATGCGCATCCTGGGCGTCTACAAAGCACACCCCTACCGTGCCGAAATAGCCAGGCGCGCGCAGGCCGGCCCGGAATAATTCACGCCAGGCTCGCCCGGATCAGATGATGGGCGATCGCCGCCGGTTTCGGCACCCGCAGCCCTTGCGGATGCCGATCCTCCAGCATTTGTACGAGCTCCTCGCGGGCGAACCACCGCGCGTCTTCAAGCTCCTCGCGGTCGATCGCGATCTCGCTCGTTATCCCTTGCGCGATGAGGCCGATCATCAGGCTCGACGGAAAGGGCCAGGGCTGGCTCGAGTGATAGGCAACCGCGCCGAGCTGGATGCCTGTCTCTTCGTAAACTTCGCGTCGCGCCGCCTCCTCGATCGATTCGCCGGGCTCCATGAACCCGGCAAGCGTTGAATACATGCCGGGCTGGAATTTAGCGCCGCGGCCGAGGAGCCACCCGCGCGGACCGCGCACGGCGACGATCACCACGGGATCGGTGCGCGGAAAGTGCTGGGCCGCGCAGCGCTCGCAGTCCCGCCGGTAGCCCGCATCTGCCGCTTTCGTCGGCTGGCCGCAATTGCTGCAAAAGCCGTGGCGCTCATGCCATGCCAGCAGCGAGCGCGCCTGCGCGAGGATGGCAAGTTCATGCGGCGGCAGGAGGCCTTCCATCGCCAGCCGGCGCAGATCGATGAGAGCATGGTCGGACGGTGTTTCGTTCTCCTCGATAGCCGCGGCCATAACGGCGGTCTCTGAGTCCATGATGCCGAGGTGAACTGCCGCCTCGTTCGGCGCCTCCTGGAAATACGCAAGCGCGACGCCGCCGGCGTCCTCGCGGACGATGGCACGGTCGGCCACGAGCTTGATGATGATCTGCCGCTTCGCCTGCTGGCGAAGCTCCTTGCGCCGGTCGAGGCGGCTGCCGGCGAAGGCATGGATGATCGCTGTCGGGGTTCTTGGCTTGACCATGCCCCAATTTCGGGCGGAAACGGAAACCTTGCAACCCACGCTCCGGAACGCGATATAGTGCCTTCGGGAGGTTGGCGGCAGACGTGCCGCTTGCCAATCGGGTCAGGTCCGGAAGGAAGCAGCCCTAACGAGTTTGGCACGGGTTGCTTGTCCAACCTCCCACTCAATTGCAATGCAATGCGGGACAAAGCGGTGGCCGCCCCGCGGGAAATGAGACATCCGGGGATCGAGGTGACAGACAGCGCGCCGGAAAGCGGTTCCGTGGCCGATATCGCCCCCTATCGTGTCCTCGCCCGCAAATATCGTCCCCAGACCTTTGCCGATCTGATCGGCCAGGATGCGATGGTGCGCACCCTGACCAACGCCTTCGCGACGGGCCGTATTGCCCAGGCCTATATGCTCACGGGCGTCCGCGGCGTCGGCAAGACCACCACGGCCCGTCTGATCGCGCGCGCCCTCAATTACACGGGCCCCGGCTCCGAACCGGGTCCGACAATTCACATGCCCGCTATGGGCGAGCACTGCGCTGCAATCCTCGAATCTCGTCATGTCGACGTGATCGAGATGGATGCCGCTTCCCGCACCGGCGTCGATGATGTTCGCGAACTGATCGAAGCGGTTCGCTACCGGCCGGTGATCGCCCGCTACAAGGTCTACATCATCGACGAAGTTCACATGCTCTCCAAGGCAGCCTTCAACGCATTGCTCAAGACGCTGGAAGAACCCCCGCCGCATGTGAAATTCATCTTCGCTACGACCGAGATCAGGAAAGTCCCCGTGACGGTCCTCTCCCGCTGCCAGCGTTTCGATCTCCGCCGGCTCGATGCGGCGGCCATGATCGCGCACCTTGCCAAGATCGCCGCGGCGGAACGCGTGACCGCCGAGCCCGAGGCGCTGCGCATGATCGCGCGTGCCGCTGAAGGGTCGGTGCGCGATGCGCTCTCCCTTCTCGATCAGGCGATCGCCCATTGCGGCAGCGTCATCTTGGCCGAACGGGTCGGCGCGATGCTCGGTCTTTCCGACCGCGGCCGCATCATCGATCTGTTTGCCGCTATCATGTCCGGCGACAGCGCCTCGGCGCTGACCCGGATGGAAGCCCAGCACGCAGACGGCGGCGATCCGCAGAACCTTCTCGCCGATCTTGCCGATTTTGTTCACTGGGTGACCCGTCTGAAGATCGTATCCGCAGCCGAGAACGATGCCGACCGCAGCGAAGCCGAAAGGCTTCGCGGCAAGGAGTTTGCCGGCGCTCTTTCCATGGCATCGCTCACCCGAGCCTGGCAGATGCTTCTGAAAGGTCTGGCCGAAGTCCGCGATGCGCCCGATGCATTCGCCGCCGCCGAGATGGTGATCATTCGCTTGGCCTATGCCGCCGATCTGCCCTCAGGCGATGAATTGGTCAGGCTTGCCCGCCAGCCGGAGCGGGCCAGCACGCCGCGTCATCGGCCCGAAGAGCGCAGCCCCGGCAGGCTTGCGCCTGACCCGCAGCCGCCGGTCGAGGCATCATCGCGAGGCAATCTGGCGCTGGACAAGAATGCCCCGAGTCTCGAAAGCGTCGCGCCTGCGCCTGTTCTCTTCAGTCATTTCCGCGATATCGTCGCCTTTGTCGGCGAAAAGCGCGATATCAAGCTCAAGAATGAGCTCGAACGCTACGTCCGTCCGGTGCGCGTCACCCCGGGTTCGGTCGAGATTGCGCTGGAGCCGCAGGCCCCTCCGGGTCTCGCAAGCGAGCTTGCCCGCAGGCTGGAAGCCTGGACGGGCCAGCGCTGGATGATTTCCATCGCCAATGAGCAGGGCGAGCCGCCGCTGCGCGAGCAGGCGCTGAGCCGCCGCGACTCCGCTTTCCGCGAAGTGCGCGGGCATCCTCTCGTCCAGGCGGTCCTTGATCTATTTCCCGGCGCCGAAATCACCGACGTTCGCGATCCGGATGAACCGGTGCCCGTTTCCGAAACCCCTGACAACAGCGAGCCGGACTAGCCGATGATGAAGAATTTGAGTCAGATGATGAAACAGGTGCAGGAACTGCAGGAGCGCATGCAGGCAGTTCAGGCGAAGCTGGAGACACTGTCGATTGAGGGCAGGGCAGGGGGCGGCCTCGTTCAGGTGACGCTCAACGGCAAGGGCGCGATGACCGCGCTCGCGCTGGATGAATCGCTGCTCAAGGCCAGCGAGAAGGAAATTCTGGAAGACTTGATCATCGCGGCCCATGCCGATGCCCGCGCAAAGATGGAAGCATTGGTCGCCGAGCAGATGAAGGAATTGACGGGCGGCCTGCCGATGCCCCCGGGGTTCCAATTGCCGTTCTAGGCACCCATGCGCCGCACCACCGGCACCGAGATCGAGCGGCTGATCCAGCTCCTGGCCAAGCTGCCGGGGCTCGGTCCCCGCTCGGCCCGCCGCGCCGCCCTCCATCTCATCAAGAATCGCGACAAGCTCCTGCGGCCGCTCGCGGAAGCTCTCGCCGATGCGGGCGACAAGGTCTCGGTCTGCTCCAACTGCGGCAATGTCGATACCGTCGATCCCTGCACCATCTGTCACGATGAGCGCCGCGACCGGTCGATCATCTGCGTCGTGGAGGAGGTCGGCGACCTATGGGCTCTCGAACGAGCCGGCGCGATCAATTCGGTTTACCACGTTCTCGGCGGAACGCTCTCTGCCGTCGAGGGCCGACGGCCCGAGGATCTCAACATTGCCCACCTCCTGGAACGTGCCGCTCAGGGCGGGATAAAAGAGATCGTGCTGGCGGTGAACGCTACTGTCGAGGGCCAAACCACCGCCCACTACATCACCGACCGTCTGAAAGCCAAGGGCATTGTCATCTCGCGCCTTGCCCATGGCGTGCCGGTTGGCGGCGAGCTCGATTATCTCGACGAGGGCACGCTCACCGCCGCCATGCGTCAGCGCCGCCCGCTTTAATAGCGAAGCCGATGTCTCAGTTCTCGGCAACGAGCCGCGGCCGCCGCTCCTTGCCGTCGAGCGGCGTGAGCTGCGGTTCCGGGAGGTCGAGTTGTTCGATCCTGTGGCCGCGCTTGGCGATCTTGTCCGAGGATACCAGGAGCTTGTCGACATCCTGCGTAGCGAGCCCGAAATGCTTCTGCAGATCGATCACCCGGTCGCGCATGCGCCCGACGTCCTCCATGAGCTTGACCACCTCGATCTTGATCTGTCCGGCCTGTTCGCGCATGCGCGCGTCCTTGAAGATCGCCTGCATCGTCTGCACGAGCAGCATCAATACGTTGGGCGAGGCGATGATCACCCTCTCGCGGTG
Source organism: Aestuariivirgaceae bacterium (assembly GCA_035265265.1). Taxonomy (GTDB): domain Bacteria; phylum Pseudomonadota; class Alphaproteobacteria; order Rhizobiales; family Aestuariivirgaceae; genus DATBLQ01. The sequence goes on from DATFOT010000465.1 coordinate 10,623, forward strand.
CGATTTCTGGATGACATCCTCGAAGCGTTCAAAAAGTTCCGCATAGACCGATTCTGAGGGAACGAACATGACGGCCGTCTCATGCGTTTCCCCCGCGATCAGATAGCGCTGGGCGATGTTCTTAACATGCTTCAGCACGTCCCCGCGCAATTGCTGTTCCGCCTGCCGCATGTCGCGCTCGCCCCGCGCCGTCTTGAGCATATTGAACGCCTCTAACGGGAACTTCGCGTCGATGATAAGCCCGAGCTCGCTCTCCGGCAGTCTCACAACGCAGTCCGGCCGCATGCCGTTGCTCAGCGTCGCCTGGAAGCTATAGGCGCTTTGATGCAGCCCATCGCGGATGATCGCCTCCATGCGCCCCTGCCCGAAGGCGCCGCGCGCCTGCTTATTGGCCAGAATGTCCTTGAGGTTCACCATATGAGTGGAAAGCTCGGTGATGTTGCGCTGC
>DATFOT010000466.1:0-5940 GCA_035265265.1 Aestuariivirgaceae bacterium
AAAGCGCTCTGAGGTCAATATCTCCTGGAACCACCGTTCCCCGGCCCAGAAGAAGACGTTATCGCCGAACGACTCTTGCACGGAGTAGTTCACGACGGTCATCAACGGAATCAATGCATTGAACGCCACGAGCAGAACGACCGGCAATACGAAGAACCATGCCCTTTGATTGACGATCTTATTCACAGGCAAAGGCTCACGGCACGACCCACCCATCCTCATAGATACGTGTATGACCAGGATCAAAATGAACATGCGCCCGTTGGGGAATGGGCGCATCCTCGGGGACCAGCATCTTGACCACGATGTTCGAGTGGCGGGCCTCGACAATCCGGTAACGCCCGATGTCGAGGACCTTGACGACTTCAACGGGGATGCCGCCATTACCAAAGCTGACAAACTCCGGCCTTACGCCGAGTTCAAGTCTCTTGCCCTGGTCGCGATAGGCACTGCCGTTCGCGGTTTCTATCGCCGTTCCGGCGACGACGGCTTTCCCGCCCTCTATGGAGCAGGGCAGGATGTTCATGCCTGGCGAACCTATGAAATGGCCCACAAAGGTATGGCTCGGCTTTTCAAAGAGCTCGATGGGCGTGCCGATCTGCACGACCTCGCCGTCCTTCATCACTACGACCTTATCAGCGAACGTGAGAGCCTCTGTCTGGTCGTGGGTCACATAAATCATCGTGCGGCGGATTCGCTGATGCAACTCCTTGAGCTTCGAGCGCAGCACCCATTTGAGATGCGGATCGATGACGGTCAGCGGCTCATCGAACATAATTACATTGACGTCCGAGCGTACCAAGCCGCGACCCAGAGAGATTTTCTGCTTGCTGTCGGCGGTAAGTCCCGAGGCACGCCGATTGAGCATCCCATCAAGTTCAAGCATGTGGGCGACTTCGCGCACGCGCCGGTCGATATCACTGGCAGGGACAGCCCGATTGCGTAAAGGGAATGCAAGATTGTCGTACACCGTCATCGTATCGTAGATTACCGGGAACTGGAAAACCTGAGCGATGTTGCGCTCTTCTGGGCTGGCATCGGTGACATCCCGGCCATCGAAAACAATCCGGCCACGGCTCGGCTTCAACAAGCCGGAGATAAGATTGAGCAAGGTCGTCTTGCCGCACCCGGAGGGACCAAGTAGGGCGTAGGCACCCCCGTCGGCGCACTCGAGGGTAAGCGGCTTGAGCGCCCAGTTCTGGTCTGTCTGCGGATCAAGCGCGTAGCTGTGGGCCAGATCATTTACAAGAATCTTTGCCATCACCCTCTTCCCTCGATCCGCCGGTGCTGCCTGTCGAAAAAGAAGGTGTGCTCCATATCGATATAGAACTTGGCCCGCGACCCGACATCGAAGCGGTGGATGCCGTGAGACAGGGAAACCCAGGTTTGTCCCAGGAGATCGAAATGGACAGCACTCTCGGAGCCGCTGAGTTCCGTTACCAGCACCTTGCCTTCAATTTCCGCTCTGCCTGTTTTTCTCACTGTCGGCGTGATGTGATGAGGACGGATGCCGATGGTGTATGGGCCATCAGGAATTGACTGGAATGCCTTGCCGGCGGGAAGCTCGATCGTCTCGCCGATTATGATGCTCGAACCGCGCTTGGTCACCGCAGCCGTATTGATCGGCGGATCCGAAAACACCCGTGCGCTGACGAGATCGTCGGGCTTCTTGTAAACCTCCGCGGTCGGGCCGAACTGCGTGATGCGGCCTTCGTGAAGGGTTGCAGTGTTGCCGCCGAACAGGAGCGCCTCCATTGGCTCCGTCGTCGCATACACCACAATGCAGCGGCGCCCCGCGAAAAATTTCGGAAGCTCATCGCGCAATTCCTCGCGAAGCTTGTAGTCGAGATTAGCGAGTGGTTCATCCAGCAGGACGATATCGGAATTCTTGACGAGAGCTCGCGCAATGGCAGTGCGTTGCTGCTGGCCGCCGGAAAGCTCGCTGGGTCGCCGGCCGAGCATTGGCACCAGCCGGAGAAGTTCAGCGGTTCCTTTCACTCTCGCATCGATCTCGCTCTCGGGTAGTCCCGACACCCGCAACGGCGAGGCAATATTCTCGTAGACCGTGAAGTTCGGATAATTGATGAACTGTTGATAGACCATTGAGACGTTGCGCTTCTGTACCGGCACGCCTGTTACATTCTTGCCGCGGAACCACACTTCGCCGGTTGTCGGAGGCTCGAGGCCGGCAATAAGGTGCAGAAGCGAGGTTTTGCCTGCTAGGGTTGGGCCGAGAAATGTATTGAAGCTTCCCTCTTCCAGGACGAGGTTCGTCTCGTGGATATGAACGTCCGTGCCCACGTGCTTGGCCACGTTTTTCAATTCAAGTGTCATTGCATCGAGAAGGCTTCTTGTCCGACCGTCGATGGGTCGCGAGGCTACAACAATTTTCCCGGAAGACGCCAGCGTCTCCCGGGAAGGCCCTGATTCACGCCCTCTGCATCACTGATTTTGCGTCCAGCGCTTGATGAGTTCATCATAAGCGATGGTCTGGCCCTGCTCCTTCTCCTGTTCGAGCTTGGCAGCCGGTCCATTGGGCTTTCCCAGCCACTCCGAGGGATCTTTCTCGGGATTAAGGCGCGGGCCGCACCCACCATAGACCTGCTGGGCCTCGTCGACCGCCTGCATGCGAGCCATTGTCACGTCCATTTCACTGGCGAGACGATCCATCGCTTCTTGCGGAGTAAAGGCCCCCGAGTTTACGTCACCGATTTGCTGCCACCAGATTTGGGCTAGCTTCGGATAGTCGGGAACGTTGATCCCGGTCGGCGTCCACAAGATGCGGTCCGGCGAACGGTAAAACTCCACCCAGCCGCCGAGGTTGGGCGCACGCTCAGTGAACGACTCGTGCCGAATTGTGCTGTCGCGAATGACGGTAAGACCGACGTGAGACTTCTTTACGTCGACTGTCTTCGAAACGACGAACTGCGCGTAAAGCCAAGCGGCCTTGCGGCGATCGACCGGGGTCGACTTCATGAGCGTCCATGAACCCGCGTCCTGGTAACCAAGTTTCATGCCTTCCTTCCAGTATGGTCCATGCGGGGAGGGAGCCATCCGCCAAAGCGGCTTACCAGCATCATCGACGGTGTTGTTGCCCTTGTCCTTTGGCGCCACCATGGTTGCGGTGAATGCGGTGTACCAGAAGATCTGCTGGGCTACGTTGCCTTGCGCGAGCGCTGGCAGCGATTGATAGAAGTCAAGATCTGCCGCCCCTGGGGGAGCATATTTCCGGAGCCATTCGTCCCACTTTGCGATTGCATATACCGATGCGGGAGCATTGGTGCCGCCACCGCGGGAAACCGACGCTCCAGCGGGATTGCATGAGCCCTCTTCCATTCGGATGCCCCACTCGTCGATCGGCCGGCCATTAGGCAGGCCAGGCGAAGTGGAACCGGCCATCGACAACCATGCGTCGGTCATTCGCCAGCCGAGATCGGGAGCGCGCTTGCCGTAATCCATATGGCCGTAGACGCGAACACCGTCGATTTCCTTCACATCATTGCTGAAGAAATCAGCGATGTCCTCATAAGCTGACCAATTGACTGGCACTCCGAGCTCATAGCCGTACTTCGCCTTGAACTTGTCTTTAATGTCCTGGCGATCGAACCAGTCCTTGCGAAACCAGTAAAGATTGGCGAATTGCTGGTCGGGCAATTGATAGAGCTTGCCGTCGGGGCCAGTGGTGAACGGCTTCCCGATGAAGTCATCGACGTCGAGCATCGGGTTGGTGACATCTTTGCCCTCGCCGGCCATCCAGTCGGTTAGATTGACGGCGCTCTGCAGGCGGGAATGGGTACCGATGAGGTCGGAGTCGTTTATATAAGCGTCATAGAGGTTGCGGTTTGTTTGCATCTGGGTCTGCACCGCCTGGACAACCTCGCCCTCGCCGAGCTCCTGGTGGTTGACCTTGATTCCGGTAATTTCCTCAAAAGCCTTCGTCAGAACGGACGACTCATAATCATGAGTCGGCAAAGGACCTTCCGATAAGACATTGACCTCCATGCCCTTGAACGGTTCCGCGGCCTTGATGAACCATTCCATCTCCTTCATTTGGTCTTCTTTCGAAAGCGTCGAGGGCTGGAATTCATTATCCACCCATCTTTTGGCTTCCTCGACACCCGCAAAGGCAAAACCGGCGAATGACACAGTCGCCAACAGGGCAACCGACGCCAGTATATTTTTTCGCATAGACTTCCTCCCATTTAACATTCAACAACTTAAAATGGCCCATCGAATATCAAATGAACCAAAACGAATGTCAATCGAAAACCCCGCTATTAACTGACACTGCTCGCAGAACCGACCCGTGTAGAGGCTTCATGACTGTCCCATGCGCCTGCCGTTCGCGATATCACATATGAATTCAGCTTCCGCCGCTGTTCCGTACTAAGCTTCAGCCCGAGTTTTGTTCGCCGCCACAGAATATCATCGGCGCTGCGCGCCCATTCTTCGGCGATGAGATAGTCGACTTCCCTTTGACTTAAGCCCGCACCGAAATTCTCGCCCAGATCCTTGAGCCTGTTGGCTCCTTCCAGAAATCTTGCGGCTCTGGTGCCGTAAGTCCTGAAAAACCGTTCAGCATGTTTGGGCGGCAGATCGGCAATCCTTCGTTGAATCCGCGCGATCTCTGCTTCGAAATTCTCGGGTGCAAAATCTCCCCCGGGCAGGGCTGCAGATTGGGTCCAGGCCTGCCCCATATTAGGGAATGTTCTGTAGAGTTTTTCCAACGCACTTTCCGCAAGTCGCCGATAAGTCGTGATCTTTCCGCCAAAGATCGAGAGCAGGGGCGCCCTGTTCGTGTCTGCTTCGAATGTTAATTCGTAGTCACGCGTGGCGTCCTGCGCTTTGCTGGAGCCATCGTCATAAAGTGGCCTGACTCCCGAATAAGTCCAGCATATCGCGTCCCTCTGCACGGAGACGCGGAAATACTCATTGACCGCACTGAGAAGATAATCGGTCTCTCTGTTGCTGATTGCGGCCTCCGCCGGGTCCCCGTCAAAATCGTCATCGGTCGTGCCGATCAGCGTGAAGTCCTCTTCATAGGGGATGGCAAAGCAGATCCGATCGTCGGAATTCTGAAATATATAGCTCCGACCGTGGTCAAACAGCCTGCGGACGACGATATGGCTGCCTTTCACCAGTCGCACGCGAGCCGCGACGTTCTTCCCGAGCACCCTGCGCTGAACATCCGATACCCACGGTCCGCTGGCATTGACGAGAGCGCGCGCCGACAGGGTAGATCGCGTTCGGCTCTGCACATTTTCGACTGTTAGCAGCCATCGGTCTGTCTCTTGCTGTGCATGAACACACCGCGCCTGCGGCAGGATAGTCGCGCCCCTGTCGGCGGCATCTCGAGCGTTGAGAACGACAAGGCGGGAATCCTGAACCCAGCAGTCGGAATACTCGAAGGCGCGCCGAAACTCGCTCTTGAGCGGGACACCCGCAGCATCTCGAGTGAGATCGAGGGTTCGCGTCGGGGGCAACAGCTTCCTTCCGCCCAAATGATCATAGAGGAATAGTCCGAGCCGGATCACGGGCCAGGGCCGCAATCCCTTGTGGTGGGGCAGAACGAATCTCATAGGACTTATGATGTGGGGCGCGAGTTTGAGCAGGATTTCCCGCTCGATCAGCGCTTCGCGGACAAGGCGGAATTCGAAATGCTCGAGATATCTGAGGCCGCCGTGAATAAGCTTGGTCGAGGCCGACGATGTCGCACCGCCCAGGTCACCTTGTTCCACCAGCACGACCGAGAGGCCGCGTCCCTGCGCATCGCGGGCGATGCCACACCCGTTTATACCCCCGCCGATGATGGCGAGATCATGGACGCCATCCTGCAAGCCTGGACCTCCCATGTGCCGTCACTGCGGTGTTCGCGAACAACGCCGCGCCTTGCCATTCGGGAGGAAAGATAAACGAAGAAAAACGAAAATCAATCGAAAA
>DATFOT010000467.1:0-2610 GCA_035265265.1 Aestuariivirgaceae bacterium
AGCGCGGTGGCGGCGGGTGCGAGCAGCGGAATGATGATGAACGCAATCTCGAAGAAATCGAGAAAAAAGGCGATGAGGAAGATAAAGATATTGACGAAAACGAGAAAGCCCACGGCCCCGCCAGGCAGGTTGGTGAGAAGGCCCTCGATCCATTCCTTGCCGCCAACGCCCTGGAAGACGAGGCTGAAAGTGCGCGCACCGAGAAGGATGAACACCACCATGGCGGTGATGCGCATCGTCGTCTGCATGCCCTGATATGTCATGCGCCAGTTCAGCCTGCCGTAAGACCAAGCGAGTATGAACGCGCCGACAACACCCATCGCACCTGCCTCGGTGGGCGTGGCCAGTCCTAAAAAAATCGTGCCGAGAACAATGAAAATAAGGACGATCGAGGGGACCATTCCACGCAGGCATCGCAATGCGAGCGCCCAGCCGCGCAGCGTGCGCGCCTCGGCGGGAAGGGGAGGCACGTCGGCGGGGCGAAAAATGCTAAGGATGAAGACCCAGAGGCAAAACAGCAGAAGCTGAACGAAGCTCGCCCCAAAGGCGCCGCGATACATGTCGCCCACCGGCTTCTGCAATTGATCGGCCAGCACGATCAACACGAGCGATGGGGGGATAAGCTGGGTGATGGTGCCCGAGGCGGCGATGACGCCCGTGGCGTGGCGAATATTGTAGCCGTATTTCATCATCGCCGGCAGGGCGATGAGCCCCATGGCGATCACGGAAGCCGCAACAGTTCCGGTGATGGCGCCGAGGACCGCACCGACGAAGATGACGGCATAAGAGAGCCCGCCGCGAAGGCCGCCGAACAGCTGGCCAAAACCTTCGAGGAGGTCCTCGGCCAGGCCGGCACGCTCCAAAATCGCTCCCATGAGGGTGAAGAACGGGATGGCGAGAAGCAGATCGTTGGAAAGCACCGAGAAAAGTTGGTAGGTGAGATTGCCGAGGTAGTCCGGCACGATCAAGCCGAGCTTGATGCCGATCAGGCCGAAGAACAGGCCGACAGCGGCCAGCGAGAACGCCGCCGGATAGCCGATCACCATGAACAGCACCAGGCCGGCAAACATCAAGGGGGCCATGTTCTCCCTGACAAACTCGGTCATTGCACCGGTCTCTCATAGGAACGGATGTCGATGCCGGCCCCGCACAGGACGGCGAGACATTTGATGATCTCGGAGACGCCCTGAACGGCGATCAGTGCAAAGCCCAGCGGCAAAGCGAGCTTAACCGGCCAGCGCACCAGCCCGCCGGCGTTGGCCGAGGTCTCGCCTCCGACATAGGATTCCACGAACCATGGCCAAGTGAAATGGATCATCAGCAGACACATGGGAAGGAGGAAGAAGATACCCCCGAGGAGATCGATCCACAGGCGTGCTCTTGGACTGATCGCTCCATAGATTACGTCGATCCGTACATGCTCGTTCATGCGCAGCGTATGGGCGGCGCCAAACATGACCATGCCGGCGAACATGTACCATTGCGCTTCACCGAGCGTATTCGCATTGAGACGGTAGAGATCGACGAGCTGGCCCAGGGCCGGAAGATCGAACTGGCGATGAAGGTGAATGAGGCTGTTGATGCTGTAGCGCGCAAAGGCGTTGAACGCGCTGACTAGCGCTGCGAGGAGGACGAGATAAGTGGCAAAAACCCCGACGATCCGGCTTAGCCCATCTATGGCACGGCTCAAGGCAAGCAATGGCTGCATATTCCCCCTGGCCGGCGCTTCCAGCCGGCGCCGGCAAGTCTCCTCTATAACATCGGTCAAAGTGGAGACACTATCGCTGATTAAAAACTAACCGCCGATAAAGGGTGCCAAGCCGGGAGCGGAAGATTGTCCATGCGGCAGGAAAGGGAAATCGAGTTCGTCATCGTCGACGGACGGCAGTCGGAAACAGCGGCGGCTGTCCAGCGCGGCGTGTGCCGGCTGCTGCGCTCCCTCGGGTTCGCCACTCTCACCGAGCTGCCGCTGGCCTCGGGGCGGCGGGTCGATGTAATGGCTGTCGGCCCTGGCGGAGAAATCTGGGTCGTCGAAATCAAATCGAGTCTCGCCGATCTCAGGGCCGACGACAAATGGCCCGAGTATGAAGGGTTTTGCGACCGGCTGTATTTTGCAATACCACCGGACATGCCAAGCGAGGTCATGCCGAGCCAGACGGGCCTGATGATTGCCGACCGATGGGGAGCGGAAATGGTGCGCGACACGGCGGACAGGCTGCTTCCCGCCGCACGGCGAAAATCGATCATGCTGCGCTTCGCCAGAGCGGCTGCGTTCAGGCTTCACGGCATTGCCGATCCGGGTGCTGTGGAACAGGACCTCTTCCGGCGGTGAGGTGCGCTGCCGGCTAACGCGGCGCGCGCTTGGCGAGAATGCGCTGCAGGGTGCGGCGGTGCATGTTGAGGCGGCGGGCAGTTTCGGAAACATTCCGGTTGCACAATTCATAGACGCGCTGAATGTGCTCCCAGCGGACACGGTCGGCCGACATTGGATTTTCAGGCAAAGCCGCCCGGGAGGTGGTTTCGGCCATAAGAGCACCATAGACGGCATCGGCATCGGCGGGCTTGGCAAGATAGTCGATGGCCCCGAGCTTCACCGCGGTGACGGCGGTG
>DATFOT010000468.1:0-12648 GCA_035265265.1 Aestuariivirgaceae bacterium
TCACGTCGCCAAGAAGCCTGGCAGGGATGGCGGCGGCTTCATCCTGCACCCACCATTGCCCCTCGGCGAAACCGGGAAGATCGGTGATGGGCCCCTGCCCGTCCAACAGCCGGACGGTCTGAGCTGAGACATGCTTGCCTGCGAGCCGCTGGGCCCATGCTTGAGCGTCGCCGATCACCGTCAGATCCAACGGGGCACCTTCGCTGTGCGCGCGTGCTATCCCGCGAGCCGTGTCCGGTCCGAAACGCGCGAGCCACCTCGCGAACAGCCAGGCCGGTGTATTGATCGCGGGATCATCGGCTGAGCCGGCCTTTCCGGCATCGGCCAGGCGACGCCCCACGGCATTCACGAGGCCTGAGAAATGCCTAGCCTGAGGGTCGGCCTTGGCGATTGCAACCGCCAGAGCGACAGCGGCATGGGGCGCCGTGCGCATGAACACCAGCTGGGCTGCCGTCGTGAGGAGAATTTCGCGCGCCAGGCCCGATGATCGCGGCAGCGGCTTGGCCAAAAGCTTGGAAAGCAGATAATCGATTTCGCCCTTGCGGCGAAACACGGTGGCCGTGATCGCGTAGCACAAGGAGCGATCTTGCGGCGTTGCCCGCGATAACGATCCGCGGCTTGCCGACTCGTCAAAAGCCTCATCCAGCGGGACCTGGCGGCGCAGCACAAGGCTGACCAGCCGAACCGCTTCGGCTCGCGGAAGAAGGCCTGCAAGCGGCGGCATTGCCGTATCGGCGTTCACGACGGCTGTCAGCCCCAGGGACCCCGTGACGCGCTGCCGGCTTGACGAGCATATCGGCTCGCGCCCTGGGCCTGCATCTCCAGCGCCATGTGTTCGAGCGCTGCAATGCGATTTTCGGGATTGGGGTGGGTTGAGAACAGATTATCGAAGCCCGACCCGGACAGCGGGTTCACGATGAAGAGGTGCGCGGTTGCAGGATTGGCTTCAGCCGTCTGGTTGGGTATCTGCCGTGCCGCGCCGGAAATGCGGCGCAGGGCGGAGGCAAGCGATAAAGGTTTTCCGGAAATAGCGGCGCCAAGCCGGTCGGCGGCATATTCGCGGGTGCGGCTGATGGCCATCTGCACCAGCATGGCCGCGAGGGGCGCGAGCACGAGCATAGCGATCGATCCGATCGGCCCCAGGGGACTGTTGCGATCCCGGCCGCCGAAAAAGAAGGCGAAGTTGGCCAGCATGGAAATCGCTCCGGCGAGCGTTGCCGTGACGGTCATAATGAGCGTGTCGCGATTCTTCACGTGGGATAGCTCGTGCGCGATGACGCCGGCAAGCTCGTCGCGGCTCAGATGTTCCAACAAGCCTGTCGTCACGGCCACGGCGGCGTGAGCGGGATCGCGGCCGGTGGCGAAGGCATTGGGCTGGGGATTGGATATCAAATAAAGCTTCGGCATCGGCAGCGCTGCGCGCTGCGCCAAACCGTCAACCAGAGCGTAAAGCTCGGGGGCTTCCTGGGGCGTCAACTGCTCGGCACCGTGCATCGACAGCACCATCTTATCGCCGTTCCAATAGGCAAAAAGATTGGTGGCGATAGAGAAGGCCAGGGCAACCAGCATGCCTGAATTGCCGCCGAGCAGATAACCCACGGCCAGAAACAGGCCAGTGAGGGCGGCAAGCAGAAATCCGGTGCGCATCACATTCATCTGAGACTCCCTGGCCAAAAATCGGCCAGAACTCATATGATGCTATGCCGCGGCGGGTTCAACAGCCTAGCTGACGACCACCTTCGTTCCGACCTTCACCCGGTTATAGAGATCGATTACCTCGTCATTCAGCATGCGGATGCAGCCGGAGGATACGGCAAGGCCGATCGACCAGGGCTCGCGCGTGCCATGGATTCGGTAGAGGGTGTCCTGGCTGCCCTGGTAGAGATACATAGCGCGGGCACCGAGCGGATTGTTGGGGCCACCCGGCATGCCGTTGGCGAACTCGGCTGCCAGGGGATCGCGCGCAACCATTTCCTTGGGCGGATGCCAGTCCGGCCATTCGGCCTTTCTGCCGACTTTGGCGACCCCCCGCCAGGTAAACCCCCACCGACCCACACCGACTCCATAGGCGATGGCGGTTCCATCGGCCAGAACGTAATAGAGCTTGCGCTGGCGGGTGCTGATGATGATCGTGCCGGGCACTTCGGACGTCCTCAGGGGGACGACCTTCTTGCCCTTGTATTTCATTCGCGTGCGGTCATTGAAGTTGAAACGCTTATTGCCCAACCGCCATTCGGCTAAAGCCGGTGTGGCCGTCAGCGCGGCTAGGCCGGAAAGCAGGAAAAACCGACGATCCATCGCAATACCCGTTCGGATTAGAGGCGCCCACCTTTAAAACCAGAGAATATTTCACCAAAATGCCACAGTGCAAGCAGAAGTACGTCGATGGGCTCAAGCCCGGCGATTTTGACGGTTGGCAACAAGGTCCTCCACAACGGAGGGGTCGGCCAGGGTCGAAGTATCGCCAAGGCTGGCGTAATCATCCTCGGCTATCTTGCGCAGGATACGGCGCATGATTTTCCCCGACCTGGTCTTCGGCAGCCCGGGAGCAAACTGAAGCCTGTCGGGGGTGGCGATGGCGCCGATCTCCTTGCGGACCCAGCCGGTCAATTCCTTGCGCAATTGGTCATCGCCGCGCTCGCCGGCCATGAGAGTGACATAACAATAGATGCCTTGTCCCTTGATATCATGCGGATAGCCCACGACGGCGGCTTCGGACACCTTTGGATGTGCGACGAGGGCCGATTCTACCTCAGCGGTTCCGAGACGATGACCTGAGACATTGATGACATCGTCGACCCGGCCGGTGATCCAGTAATAGCCGTCCTCATCGCGCCGGCACCCGTCGCCGGTGAAATACATACCGCGGTAGGCAGAGAAATAGGTCTGAACGAAGCGGTCGTGATCGCCGTAAACCGTGCGCATCTGTCCGGGCCAACTGTCGAGAATGACAAGATTGCCGCTGGCGGCCCCGTCGAGCAGTTTTCCGGCATCGTCGACCAGCGCCGGCTTGCAGCCGAAGAACGGGCGGGTCGCCGAACCAGGCTTGAGCTTGGTGGCGCCCGGCAGCGGAGTGATCATGATGCCGCCGGTCTCCGTCTGCCACCAGGTATCGACTATCGGGCAACGGCCGTCGCCGACAACGCGATGGTACCATTCCCAAGCCTCGGGATTGATGGGCTCGCCCACGCTTCCGAGAAGGCGCAGCGAGGCCCGCGAGCACCGCTTAACGAACTCCTCTCCCGCTCCCATCAATGCGCGAATGGCGGTTGGCGCGGTATAAAACGTGTTGACCTTGTGCTTGTCGATGACCTGCCAGAAACGCGATGCATCGGGATAATTGGGAACGCCCTCGAACATCATAGTGATGGCACCGTTGGCCAAGGGGCCATAAAGAATGTAGCTGTGGCCGGTGACCCAACCGACATCGGCGGTGCACCAATAGACATCGCCTTCGTGGTAATCGAAAACACATTCGTGAGTGATCGACACATGGAGGAGGTAACCGCCCGTCGTGTGCAGCACGCCTTTCGGCTTTCCGGTCGAACCGGACGTGTAAAGAATGAACAGCGGATCTTCCGCCTTCATTTTTTGCGGCAAACATTCGGCAGACACGCCGCGGAGTTCCTCGTGATACCAAAAGTCGCGGCCGTCCTTCATGCTGACCGAGCCGCCGGTGCGGCGGATCACCAGAACTCTTTCGTCGCCGGCGCAGCGCTTCAGGGCCTCATCGGTATTGGCCTTCAAAGGGACGCGCTTGCCGCCGCGCAGACCCTCGTCGGCGGTGATGATAAATTTTGAATCGGCGTCGACGATGCGGCCCGCAAGCGAGTCGGGCGAAAAGCCCCCGAAGACGACAGAGTGCACGGCGCCGATACGGGCGCAGGCGAGCATCGCATAGGCAGCTTCAGGGATCATGGGAAGGTAGATCGTGACACGGTCGCCCTTGTTGACGCCGTGCTTCTTCAGCACATTGGCAAATCGACAGGTGTTCTCATAAAGCTCGCCGTAGGTGATCCGCCGGTCGTAATAAGGTTCGTCGCCCTCCCAGATGATGGCGGTCTGGTTGCTGCGTTTCTTCAGATGGCGGTCGATGCAGTTATAAGAAACGTTCAGCAGGCCGTCCTCGAACCAACGGATCGATACGTTCGGATATTCGAAACTGGTGTTCTTTATTTTTTTGGGAGATTTGAACCAGTCGATCCGCTTTGCCTGCTTGGCCCAAAACTTGGCCGGGTTCTCGACCGACTCGGCATACATTTTCCGGTAAGCCGCATCGTCTATGTGGGCGCGTTTTTTCCACTGCGAAGAAACAGGGTAGACCTTGTCGGACATCAACCAAAACCTCTTTTTCGCATCGCCAGTGAACTATCCTGCTATGAATCCGCGCCTGAGGCAATTTCCCCGGTCCTGAGACGAAACACCGAGGTGCGGCGGATCTCACTGTCTTCGAGATCGCGCGAAACCGGAACATGATAGGTGGCAAGCAGGTCAAGCTCATCGACAGGGAGGTAGGTGCGAAACGGGTCGCCGATCAGGATGTCGGTGCCGCGACGGCTGGCGACTTTGAGCCAGGAAAGCAGCCGGGTTGCGAGTGGCTGCTCGTAGAACAAATCACCGACCAATATGAGGTCGACGAGCGACGGCTCGGATGCGAGCAAGTCGGCCGTAGTCACCTCGACCGGAACGGCATTGCCGGCAGCGTTGAGAGCGATGGCAGCAGCGGCGAAGCTATCGATATCGGAGGCAAGAACTGCACTGGCTCCCGCCTTGGCCGCGGCGATGGCAACGATGCCGGAACCTGAGGCCAAATCCACGACGCTGCGATTGTTAACGATCGAAGGGTGGTCCATAACATAGCGCGCCAGTGCCTGGCCGCCTGCCCAGGCAAAGGCCCAGAACGGCGGCGGCAGCCCGATGCAGCGCATTTCCTCCTCAGTCTTGTGCCAAAGCGGCACCGCTTCATCGGCGAGATGCAATCCGATTGCAGGGACGAGCGGCGGACGAAGGAAGCTGGTGTTGGCCCGGATGAAAGCCGCGTAGTCGGGAACGTCCAGCATCAGGACGAACGCGCAGTAGAATCAAGACCCCCCATTTCGCATATTATCCGCCATTCGTCAGGACTGACTGGTTGGACGGAGAGACGAGAATTCCTCACCAATACCATATTCTTGAGCCGTGAATTAGACTTGATGTCCGGCATGGAAACGGGCGAAGGAATATCTCGGACCGCCCGCACTTTCACGCTCAGCCATTGGCCGGTCTTGTCCGTCGGGTCGGGTTGCGCAGGTGCGCTGACTTCCACTATTCCAACAATCTCCTTCCCAGCGCCGGAGTGATAGAAAAATCCCCGGTCTCCCACTTTCATGGCACGAAGGTTGTTGCGCGCCTGGTAATTGCGCACGCCGCTCCAGTCCTCGCCTGCCTTGCCCCGTGCTTTCTGCTGATCCCATGACCAATCATCGGGTTCGGATTTCAACAGCCAATAAGCCATGTCTCACCTCCAACTCACCGTCAGCCGCGTTCCGGCCGCAAGGGCCGGTTGAGCAGCTGGCTGATTGCAGCATCAACGCCGATCCGGCATTCGAGAATTTCGTTCACCGCGGTGCATAAGGGCAGGTCCACGCCGCATTCGCGCGCCACGTCCATAATCGCCTTGGCGGTTGCCTCGCCTTCGATGGTCATGCCGCGCGTTGCAGCGCGGGCAGCGGCCGGATCGCTTCGGCCGATGGCGATGCCGAAGGAGAAGTTGCGCGACTGGGGCGATGAACAGGTGAGAATAAGATCGCCCAGGCCGGAAAGGCCGGTGAGGGTTGCCGGGTCGGCGCCCATAGCGTGGCCCAGACGCAGCATTTCGGTGAACCCGCGCGTGGTCAAGGCGGCGCGGGCGCTGTCGCCTAAAGACTTTCCCTCACTAATCCCGCAGGCAATCGCAAGGACGTTCTTGATGGCGCCCCCAATCTGAACGCCAAGGCGATCAGCGGAGGAGTAGATGCGGAAAATCGGAAGGCTCAAGCTTGCGGCGAGCGCTGCTGCTCCTTCAAGGGTTCTGCCGGCAAGCGTCACGGCGGTCGGCTTCTCCGACATGACGTCGGCGGCGAAGCTTGGGCCAGACAGAATGTAGGGATCAGCCTGTGGACAGACTTCGGAGAGAATGTCCGTCATGAATTTTCCGGTGCCGAGCTCTATACCCTTTGCCGCAATGACAATGGGGATATGTCCTGGAGGAAGCCAAGGAGCATCTGCCATGATACCGCGAAGCGCCTGCGCCGGGGGGGCGAGAATGATCATCCGGCAGGATGTCAGATCCCGGATCTCAGCGGTTGCTCGGATTGAGGAGGGTAGCGTGGCCCCCGGCAGGCGGGCATGTTTTCTCGTTTCGTTCAGCTCAGATGCTGTGTGGCGACTTCTCGACCAGAGGACCACGGGCTTCCCGCTGCGAGCGGCGACAGTTGCCAAGGCGGTCCCCCAGGCACCGGCGCCAATGACACCAATCAACGGCGCATGCGACGTCATGCTTTCACGCCCGCTCCCGGCGCCGGCTCGGCCGAGGGATCCAGCGGCCACCGGGCGCGGGCCGGCGCATCGAGGCTATCGATGAGTCCTCGCGCCAGCCGTTCCGCACCGGCCCAAGCAACCATGGCGGCATTGTCCGTGCACAGAGCAGGAGGCGGAACCTCGAGCAGGAAGCCCCGCTCGCCGCACAAGCGCTGCAGGCCAGCCTTGACGGCCTGATTGGCAGCGACGCCGCCGGCGGCAACCAGGATCGGGCGGTCGGCGCCGGAAAACTCTCTGCAAAACCGATCCATGGCGAATGCGCAGCGATCCGTCAGGACGTCAACGACAGCCGACTGGAAGGCAGCGCAGATATCGCGGATTGCCGCGCCATCGAGAGGCGCCGCCGCTTCTGCCGCGAGGCGGACGGCCGTCTTCAAGCCGGAAAAGGAGAAGTGGCAGTCGGCGCGGCCGCGCAGCGGTCTCGGGAAATCAAACCGGATGGCATTGCCCTCCCGGGCAAGGCTTTCAACCGCCGGTCCGCCCGGATAGGGCAGGCCGAGCAGTTTGGCCGTTTTGTCGAAAGCCTCGCCCAAAGCATCGTCGATGGTCGTGCCATAGCGGCTGTAGCAGCCAACATCGGTGACGGCGAGAAGCTGGGTGTGGCCGCCGGAAATCAGCAAGAGAAGATAAGGAGGCCTTATGCCACTCGTCAGCCCGGGGGTTAGCGCATGGCCCTCGAGATGATTGATTGCCAAGAAGGGCCGGTCAGCGGCCAAGGCCAGGGCCTTCGCCGTGCTGACACCGACGAGCACACCGGCCAGCAGTCCCGGTCCGGCGGTCGCGGCGACGCCGTCCAGATCCCTAATTCGGCACTGCGCATCCCTAAGGGCACGGGCGATCAGTTCGTCGAGGTAAGAAATATGGGCACGTGCGGCAATTTCGGGAACGACACCGCCATAAGGCGCGTGCTCGGCCAGCTGCGAGACCAGGCAATTCGACAGGATGCTGCCCCGCCCGTCCGATGTGCGCCGGACAATGGCGGCGGCAGTCTCGTCGCAGGAGGTCTCGATGCCGAGAATCGTGAGAGCGGAGGCATTATTCATGTGGCAATCTATCTGGCTACGCCAGCAGGGAAGCCGGTTATATTGCCGGCCAAACCGGTCCTAACATCCCGATCTGCAGCATGCAAATCTCCAGACTTCGTATCGGCAGCCGCGGTTCGAAGCTTGCACTCGTGCAGGCGGAGGAGGTCAAGGCGCGCCTCGTCTCGGCGCTCGGCATGGCAGCGCAGCAGATCGAGATCGTGGCGATCGTGACAACGGGCGACCGCATCAAGGACCGCAGCCTGAGCGAGATCGGCGGCAAGGGCCTTTTCACCAAAGAGATCGAAGAGGCGCTCTTGAGGCGCACAATCGATCTCGCCGTTCACTCCATGAAAGATCTTCCGGCGGTATTGCCGAAAGGGCTTGTCATCGGCGGCCTGCTCACCCGTGAGGACCCGCGGGATGCTTTTCTCAGCCCCATCGCAAAATCGATCGATGCGCTGCCACGGGGAGCCCGCCTCGGATCGTCATCCGTCCGCCGCACGGCTCAGCTGCGCCGGCGCAGGCCCGATCTCGCGTTTTCGGATTTCCGCGGCAACGTCGACACGCGACTGAGGAAGCTCAAGGCAGGAGAAGTCGATGCCACTCTCCTGGCCTGTGCCGGCTTGAATCGACTCGGGCTCAAGCATGAGATCACCGCCGCGATCGCGGTCGAGGATATGCTGCCGGCGCTGGGCCAAGGTGCGATCGGGATCGAGATCCGAAGTGAAGAAGGGCCGCTGTCGGAAGCCATCGCCCTGATCAACGACGAAGTCACCGCGCAGGCCATTGCGTGTGAGAGAGGCTTTCTTGCCGAACTCGACGGATCGTGCAAAACACCGATTGCGGGATATGCAAAGGTCAGCGGTGGACGGCTGTATTTCAAGGGAGAGACCCTGACGCGAGATGGGCGAGAAGCATTCTCGGCCAGCCGGGAAGGATTGCCAGGCGAAGCTTGGGCTTTGGGCCAGGATGCAGGCCTGGAGTTGAAACGCAGGGGCGGGCACCTGGTGCTCTGATCACATGCATCTCATCATCACTCGGCCGCAGCCAGACGCTGAAGAACTGCAACGCAAACTCGAGGTCCGGGGCCATAGCACCTTGACAGCACCGCTGCTCGATATCCGCATGGGTGCGCAGAGACCCATACCGAACCGACCTTATCAGGCCGTCCTCATCACCAGCGCCAATGGCGCAAGAGCGCTGATGAATCATCCTGCCCAGCAGAGGCTTGCGGGCGTGCCGGCGCTGGCAGTCGGCCCCCAGTCGCGCGCTGCAGCGCAGGCTGCCGGTTTCACCCATGTCACTGAAGCGGCCGGCGATGTCGCCTCGATCGCAACCGAGGCCGTCAGGGCGCTGGAGGCCGGCGGAGGTCCGCTTCTTTATCTGTCGGGCGAAGAGACCTCGGGTGATCTCGAGGGGGCTTTGACGAACAGGGGCTTCGAAGTCGACCGCGTCATCATGTATGCAGCAGTGCCGGCAAGCGAACTACCGGCCGGCCTGGCCGGCGCGATCAGGCGGCGTGCCGCGGATGGCGTGTTGCTCTACTCCCGCCGAACCGCAATGGCATGGATCAAGTGCATTGCCGCAGCGGGACTTGGTCCTTATATGGACAAGCTCACCCATTTCTGCTTGTCCGGAGCGGTGGCGGGCGTAATTCCCGATGGCTGGCCGAGGAAAACGGCGAGCAATTCCAGCGAGCAGGCAATGTTCGAGCTCATAGCAAACGAAGCGAAAGCTCAAATCAAAGAGTCAAGCCATGGCGGATGAACGAGATGAAGCGGGAGAGCCGGAGCGACCGGTTCAGCCGCCCCTCATCGATCTCGAAGCGGAGGAAGTCCGGGCCGATGAGGCGGCCGGCGCGGCAGAGGCTCCGGAAGCCGAGACGGCTGGTGCTGCCAAAAAGTCTGGTTTCAGCCCGGCTCTGGTGCTGGTGGCAGGCCTTGTCGTGCTCATCATCGCTGCCGGCAGCTGGGCTGCCTTCACGCTTGCACCGCGCGGGCAGCCCGAAGCCAGGGATTCTCAATTTACCCGGCGGCTGCAGACCATTGAATCGGCAAACCAACAGATGCTGGTTCGAATAGAGGAACTGGCGGGGCTGCTCAATGAATTGAAAGCGCGACCGCAGCAGCAGGTCCAGTCAGACCCGGCAGACCCGGCAGAACTCGAAGCGCTCAGACAGCAGATGAGCGAGATCAATGGCAGAATCAACACGCTCAGCGACGCGCTCGGCGGCATCGGATCCTCGCTGAAAACCATCGAAGGCGGGCAGGGGTCGCAGCAGAAGGAGATCGAATCGACGGCGCAGCGGATCGGTGAAATTCAATCTCAGCTGAATGCCGAACCGGCACCCCAGCCCGCCGCGACAGATAACCCAAGTGCAATCGCCGCCGCCCTGGTGAAGCTGAAGGCAGCGGCGAGCGAAGGGCGGCCTTTCGCCCAGGAACTCCAGGCATTCAACGCTCTCGCACCTGGCGTAGAGGCAGCGGCCGGTCTCCAGGCCCATGCCGCAAACGGTGTTTCGACCATGGCGGATCTGTCCGCAAAGCTCCAAGAAGCGCTCGTCACGCTGAAAACGCCGGCAGCGCCGGTCGAGACAGCCGCCGGACGCGGGGTGTGGGATGTGCTGAAGGCGAAGGCGGCAACCCTCATCAGCGTTCGCAAAATCGATGATGCCAAATGGGTTACGGCTTCGGAGGATGCACAGGCACGGCTCGAAGGGGGCGATCTCACCCTGGCAGTGAAGGAAATTCGCGGCGTATCGGGCGATCCGCCGCCGCAGCTCAAAGCGTGGCTCGATGCAGCGGAGGCGCGGGTTGGCACAGATCGGGCGCTTGAGGCTGTTTCTGCCGATGTGCTCAAGAAGCTGGGCGGGGGCGCATGATCCGCCTGTTCTTCCGGTTTGCGGTCATCGTCGCGCTGGCCGGAGCCGTCGCATGGCTTGCGGACCGGCCCGGCGTGCTCAGGGTCGATTGGCTCGACTATCGCGTCGAGGCTCCGCTCGCGGTCGGGCTGGTGGGGCTGTTCGCCGCGTTCGTCCTTTGCCTCTGGCTTTATGGGCTTGTCCGCAAGAGCTTCCGGGCGCCGGGCACGATGGCGGGTTTCTTCAGAACGCGGAGAAACAGGCGAGGCTATGAGTCGCTGTCGCGCGGCATCATCGCCGTCGGTGCCGGTGACCTGATGGCCGCGCGCAGACATGCGCAGATCGCGGCGCGATCATTGCAAGAGGAGCCGCTGGCACGATTGCTGGAGGTGCAAACCGCGCAGCTTTCCGGTGACGGCAAACGGGTGACGCAGCTGTTCGAAGCGATGTCCAAGACGGATGAAACAAGGCTGCTGGGCCTGCGCGGCCTGTTCAATCAGGCACGACAAAGCGGAGACTTCATCAAGGCCGGGAAAATCGCCGCGGAAGCTTTGAAAATCAGCGCCGGCCTGCCCTGGGCCTCGAACGCAATATTGGCCGCGCAATGCGCAGAACGAAATTGGGAGGGAGCAGCGGCCACGCTCGATGCGCAGAGGCGAAATCGCCTTATCGATCAGGCAACCGCCAACCGGAAGCTTGCGGTCGTTTCAACCGCGCAGGCTCTCGAACAGGAGAAGGTTTCTCCGCAAGCGGCGCTGCAGCTCGCGCTGAAGGCTCACAAGCTCGATCCTGCACTAGTGCCGGCGGCAGTCGCAGCGGGGCGCATCTACGCTTCGCAGAGGCAGGCGCGAAAGGCGGCGCGGGTTATCGAGCGAACATTCCGCATCAATCCGCACGCGGATCTGGTGCGGGTCTATGCCTACCAAAAGTCAGGCGCGTCGCCACGCGAACGTTTGAAAAAGGCCGATGACCTCGTGCAGAAATTCGGCGGCGGAGAAGAAGGCGCTGTCGGGTCGGCAGAAGCTGCGATCGCGGCGCTCGACTGGGCGCGGGCGAAGGACATTCTCGACGGGTTCCTCGAGGAGCGCCCGCGGGCGCGGTTATGTTCATTGATGGCTGAAATCGCGGAAGGCGAGGACGACAAGGGTCTTGCGAGAGAGTGGCTGGCCCGCGGCATGCGGGCTCCGCCCGATCCCAAATGGACTGCCGACGGGATGGTTTCGGATCAGTGGCAACCGGTGTCGCCGGTAACGGGCGAACTCGGGGCTTTTCAGTGGAAAGTGCCCGTCGAAAGGCTGTCGTTCGATGGCGCTGCGGAAGCGCCTGCTCTTCCGGCAGCGGAAGAGCCGAGCAAAGACGCGATCGAGGCCATGCAGCCGCCAGAAAGCGAACATGTGCCGGACGACAGCGTTGCTGCCGATACGGCCGAGCCCGCCAAGCCGACCATCGCCCTCAAGCCCGAAGAGCGGAGGTCGATGAACGAGGCGAGCGGGACGCTCCCTAAAATTCCGGTACCTGATGATCCCGGAACCGAGCGCGACGAGGAGGCCAGAGCGGGAGGACAGCCAGATGATTGGGCGCGGCGGCTTTCCGGCAGTTGAAAACATGTGCAGGAAGGAGTATTGAGAGCGCCGCCCATTCGCCCTTTCCCATGCGGGTAAGCCGCCTTAGCTCAGTTGGTAGAGCATCGCATTCGTAATGCGAGGGTCGCGTGTTCGAGTCACGCAGGCGGCACCAGCATTTAGCTCAGGCGGCCATCCGCGCTGTGGGCACGGGCTTCAACGGTACGCATCAGCGACCTACAATCGATCAAGGGAGTATCATGCACATCCGAGTGCGGCAGCTTGCCTCGGCCATGGTTGGCCTAGCACTGGCAGCAACCCTGCCTGCGAACATGCAGGGCTTTCCAGCCATTGCGATTGCCGAAACGCATGCGCCGGCGGTCGCCAGCGACCGCGACCCGGCCAGGCAAGCCAATCTGAAAATCTTCGACGAGGTTTGGTCCCGCGTGCGGGATTCATTCTATGATCCGAAATTCAAAGGACTGAACTGGGAAGCGGTCGGCAAAAAATATCGGTCGCAAGCAGAGCAGCCGAATGGGAAGCTTGCCCGCATCATCAACGAGATGCTGGCGGAACTCGGCGCCTCTCACACGGGCTACTACACGCCGGCCGAAACTGCTTATTACGATCTCGCCGATATTTT
>DATFOT010000469.1:0-4462 GCA_035265265.1 Aestuariivirgaceae bacterium
AAACAACAGCCGACCGGTAATCAGAAGCTCCGGTCGCGAGCGTGGTTCGATAATCCGGATAATCCGGGAATGACCGCGCTCTACCTTGAACGCTATCTGAATTACGGTCTCACCCTTGACGAACTACGCTCCGGCAAGCCTATTATCGGCATCGCGCAAACGGGCAGCGACCTTTCTCCTTGCAACCGGCACCACTTGGACCTGGCGAAGCGTGTCCGGGACGGCATCACCGCTGCGGGCGGTGTTGCGATCGAATTCCCCGTCCACCCCATCCAGGAAACGGGCAAACGTCCCACCGCCGCCCTGGACCGGAATCTCGCCTATCTTGGGCTTGTGGAGGTGCTTTACGGTTATCCCCTCGACGGCGTCGTTCTCACCACCGGTTGCGACAAGACCACGCCCGCCTGCATCATGGCGGCGGCAACTGTCAATCTCCCCGCCATCGTTCTTTCCGGCGGTCCCATGCTCAACGGCTGGTACCATGGCGAGCGCACCGGCTCAGGCACGGTCGTGTGGAAATCGCGCCGGGATCTTGCTGCCGGCAAAATCGATTATGAGGAGTTCATCGAGATCGTCGCTTCTTCAGCGCCCTCCGCGGGCCATTGCAACACCATGGGCACGGCTTCGACCATGAATGCTCTGGCAGAAGCGCTCGGCATGTCGCTGCCCGGCTGCGCTGCGATACCGGCACCTTACCGCGAGCGCGGTCAGATCGCCTATGATACCGGCAGGCGAATTGTCGAGATGGTGTGGGATGACCTGAGGCCGTCCGACATTTTGACCCGCGAGGCTTTCGACAACGCTATCGTTGTCAACACGGCAATCGGCGGCTCCACGAACGCGCCGATACACATCATTGCGATCGCGCGCCATATTGGCATTGATCTCCCCATCGGCGACTGGGAGAGGATCGGCCGTCAGGTGCCTCTCTTGGTCAACATGCAGCCGGCCGGAAAATACCTTGGCGAGGAATTTCACCGCGCCGGCGGCGTACCTGCCGTCGTCAACGAATTGATGAAGCTGAAGCTCATTCGCGAACAGGCCAAGACGGTCAATGGCCGAACTCTCGGCGAGAATTGCCGCGCCTGCAGGGTCGACGATTATGATGTCATCTACCCCGCCGGAACTCCGATGCTGAAGGATGCCGGCTTCATCGTTCTGAAGGGAAATCTTTTCGACAGCGCCATCATGAAGACCAGCGTGATCTCGCAGGAGTTTCGTCAGAGATATTTGTCCAATCCAAAAGATCCCAATGCATTAGAAGGACGCGCCATCGTCTTCAATGGCCCTGAAGACTACCATGCCCGCATAGAGGATCCTTCGCTGAATATTGACGAGAACTGTATCCTGTTCATTAGAGGCTCAGGACCCGTGGGCTATCCCGGCAGCGCCGAGGTGGTGAATATGCAGCCGCCCGCCGCTCTCATCACGGCAGGCATTACGTCGCTGCCCTGCGTTGGTGATGGCCGCCAATCGGGCACCTCGGGCTCTCCTTCGATACTCAACGCCTCGCCTGAGGCCGCCGTCGGAGGCGGGCTTGCTTTCCTAAGGACGGATGATCGGGTGCGCATCGATCTCAATCGCCACGAGGCCAACATGCTGGTTTCCGCTGAAGAAATCGCCAAGCGTCGCGCCGAGCTGGAAAAGAAGGGCGGTTATCCTATTCCCGGCAACCAGACGCCTTGGCAGGAAATATACCGCTCCTACGTCGACCAGCTTGATCGTGGGATGGTCCTGACGCCCGCTGTTAACTATCAGCGGGTCGCGCAGACCAAGGGCATTCCGCGCGATAATCATTAGCTTCGTACGGGAATCATTAGAATTCTAGCCAATTTCATAGCGCTTTTCTAACCGGCGCCATGACAGTTTGACCTTCTTGTGGGTTGTCCATGAAGTGGAGACTGGCATGCCGCCTGGTATGGACAGAACGGGGCGCGTGTGGAAGTGCTGGTGAAAGCTGCCATGCTCCTTGGTATCCCGGCCGCTGTCCTTGCCATGCTCTTCTACCGCTGGCGGCGAGACGCCATGGCACAAATCGCGGAACTCTCTGCCGCACTCTTCGAGATGGAAACCGCCCGTCGGCGGGCCGAGGCGGCGAGTGCTGCCAAATCGCGCTTTCTCGCCACCATGAGCCACGAGATTCGCACGCCTATGAACGGCGTTATCGGTATGACCAGCCTGCTGCTCGAAACCTCGCTGACGCCCGAGCAGAAGTCCTATACGGCTGCGATCGACTCTTCCAGCCGCGCCCTGCTTTCAATTATCGATGAGATTCTCGACACGTCGAAGATCGAGGCGGGCCGAGTGGAGTTTGACGATCATCCATTTTCCCTCTTCGAACTGCTCGAAAATGCTGCCGAGCTTCTGGCCCCGCGCGCTCATGCCAAGGGCATCGAAGTCGCGACCTATGTTTCGCGCAAGCTTCCGCCCCTCATCATCGGCGATCGAAATCGTTTGCGCCAGGTCGTATTGAACCTGATGGGCAATGCGGTCAAGTTCACCGAGGGCGGCGGAGTAATGCTGCACGCAACACCTGCATCGGCATCCGACCAGCCCGACACCGTTTCGATCTCATTCGAGATCATCGACACTGGAATAGGCATCTCGCCTTCGGACCAGCGGCAAATATTTGAAATGTTCGCGCAGGCAAGCGGCGACATCGCGGGAAAATTCGGTGGCACCGGCTTAGGCCTGGCGATCTCTCGCGATCTTGTTCGCCGCATGGGCGGAGATATCGAATGTCGATCAGAACCAGGCTCTGGGGCGACCTTCGCTTTCACGCTCCGCTTCAAGAGAGGTGAGGAGTCGGAAGCGGCTCTCCCATTGCCGCTCGCAGGCCGCACAGTGGCCCTCGCCCTGCCGGCCGGCCCGACAAGAACCGCCCTTACGCTCACTCTAGCCGATCTCGGCGCCGAAGTTGCCGAACTCGCGAGCGAACAGGCGGCGAGCGTGCTGATAAAATCCATCGCCGAGCATCGAATCGCGCGTACCGATCTCATCGTCGATGCTTCGATGGCCGCGCTCTTCCAGCGATGGCTGGCGACCGCCGGCCACGCCCATCCACATCTGTGGCTGCTGATGCAGCCTGAGGAACGTCGTCGTTATCGCGGGTTTATAGAAGCCGGAACCAGTTACCTTTTGAAGCCCCTTCGCCAGTCCACCCTCATTCGCCAGTTTGTGGAAAGGGATATGCTTTGCCTGTCCGAGGCGGTCGTTCAGCTCAAGAAGCTGGCCAGCGGCTCGGCGGAAGCCGACCCGCTGAGCGTCCTTCTGGTCGAAGATAATGCGATCAACGCTAGACTTACGATTGCCATGTTGGAAAAGGCGGGGCATAGGGTGCGGCATCTGACGAGCGGCAGCGCCGCGGCCAACGAGATGCACGCAAGTCTGTCTGGCAGTTCGAACGCGCCATCGCCTCCCGATCTCATATTAATGGACGTTCAGATGCCCGGCATGAGCGGCTTGGATGCAACCCGCCGGATCCGCGCGCTGGAGAATAGCTTTGCGGCTGCGTCCCGTCCGATCCTAGCCCTCACCGCCAATGCCCGTGCGGAGGATTATGATGCGTGCATCGCTTCCGGGATGAACGGGTTTCTTTCCAAACCCTTCGACCGGGCCGATCTCGATGAAGCGATTGCCCGGGTGGCACGGCGCACTGCCGCCTGAAGGAGTGTCATCAAACAATCGCATTTGCCCTTCCAAATACCGGTGGATACCAGGAGTTGGGAGGGAGGATGGGTTCGGAGGGCTCACTCGCCTTCTCCAGTAAAACTCTTCGACGTGCTGCGTGCTCACGGTTGGTTCTCGCCGCTCGCGGCGCTTTGCGCGTTGTGCTGTCGCGCGATCCCCGTGATATTCGCGCTGCCCAGGAGCTGCGATTTCGCGTCTTCTATGAGGAGCTGGGGGCGCGGCCCGATGCCGGGAACTTAGCCAACCGCTGCGATGCCGATGAGTTTGATGCTGCCTGCGACCATCTTCTCGTCATCGAGGCCGCGGGCGAGCGCTCGAACATAGTTTCGTCCGGCAAGGCCGTCGGCACCTATCGTCTGCTCCGTC
Organism: Aestuariivirgaceae bacterium; assembly: GCA_035265265.1. Classification (GTDB taxonomy): domain Bacteria; phylum Pseudomonadota; class Alphaproteobacteria; order Rhizobiales; family Aestuariivirgaceae; genus DATBLQ01. The sequence goes on from DATFOT010000469.1 coordinate 4,057, forward strand.
AGCAGGCCGCAACTGAGAAAGGCGGTTTTTACAGCCAGAGGGAGTTTGACGTCACCTCGCTAATTGCCCGGCATCCGGCGCTTCACTTCATCGAACTCGGCCGCTCCTGCGTTCTTTCGACCTACCGGACGCAGCCGGTGCTCGAGCTCCTTTGGCTTGGCATATGGGATTTCGTGCGCCGCAACCGCGTCGATGTGATGTTCGGCTGCGCTAGTCTCCCCGGCACGGATCCCGATGCGCTGAAAATCCAGCTGTCATATCTGGCACAGCATTACTCAGCACCGCCGGAATGGCGGGTGCGCGCCATTGCCGCCCGCGCTGTAGCAATGAACAGGCTAACCGACGGCAGTTATAATCGCCGCCTAGCCTCGCGAAGCCTGCCTCCCTTGGTCAGGGGATACACCAA
>DATFOT010000470.1:0-3453 GCA_035265265.1 Aestuariivirgaceae bacterium
GCCGACGTCGAACGTCGGATCGGCCTCGGCATAGCCGAGCTTCTGCGCCTCCTTGAGCACATCGCTGAAGTCGCGCCCCTCATGGGTCATCTTGCTCAGGATGTAATTGCAGGTTCCGTTCAATATGCCGAAGACGCGTCTAACGCCATTGCCGGCAAGGCTTTCCCGCATGGTCTTGACGATGGGAATGCCGCCGGCGACCGCCGCTTCGAAATAAAGCCCGACCCCGTGGTCATCGGCGAGCCTGGCGAGGCGTGCGCCATGATGGGCGAGGAGCGCCTTGTTCGCGGTCACGACATGCTTGCCGGACTTGAGCGCCGCCTCCACCGCCTTGCGTGCCGGATCGCCTTCCCCCCCGATCAGCTCCACGAACACGTCGATGTCTGGAGATGATGCTAAGGTTACCGGATCCTCAACCCAGTCGATCTTGTCGAGGTCGTGCCCGCCGCGCGATTTGCCCCGCTGCCTGGCCGAAACCCCAACGACCGTCACCGGCCGCCCGGCCCGCAGCGCCATGGATTTCCCGTGTCTTTGCAGGGCGTCGAGCACGCCCGTCCCGACCGTTCCGAGCCCGGCGAGCCCAAGTCTCAATGGACGTGTCATGAAGGATCAGCCCAAAATTTCCAAAATTGCCCATGCATCTTATGAATGCACTTCGCCGTTATTTCAACCGATCCTTAAAGGAGTTGGTCGAGGGTGCGGCCGGGGCGTAAACTCAAAATGCGTCAGTGGCGTAGCGTTAAGGTGGAGAATGGAAGCAAAGCTGCCAGGACCGGGTGACTTCCGGCTCTCCGACCCGCTCGCCTTTTCGCGCAACATGACGAGGGCTTTCGAAGCCGCTGCGCGCGTCGCCAGCATCATGGCCGGCAGCCGCGAAGGCCTTGGCCGCCAATATGAGGCGCAAATCGTTCCCCTCGAGCACATCGCCAAGACGATGGGCGAAGTGGCGCGCAGCTATGTCCTCGATCCGCAGAAGATCGTCGCTGCCCAGATGCAATTGTGGCAGGGGCATATGCAGCTCTGGGGCAGCATGTGGCGCCGCACCCTCGGCGAGGAGCCGCCCCCCGTCGCCGCACCGGGCCGCGGCGACAAGCGCTTCAAGGATCCCGAATGGGAACTCAATCCCTGGTTCGATTTCCTCAAACAGTCTTATCTCATCACCGCCAATTGGATGAAGGATGTCGTCGACCGCGCCGACGGTCTCGATGCCCACACGCGCCGCAAGGCGCGCTTCTACATGGAGAACATCGTCAACGCATTCTCGCCCAGCAACTTTCCGTTCACCAACCCGGAAGTGCTGAAGCTCACCCTCTCGACCAGCGGCCAGAACCTGGTCGATGGTTTCGAGAAGCTTGAAAGCGATCTGCGCGAGGGCGGCGGGCGGCTGCGCATCTCGCAGACGGATGCCAAGGCCTTCGAGGTCGGCCGGAATCTGGCGACGACACCGGGCAAGGTGATATTCGAGAATGATGTCTTCCAGCTCATCCAATTTGAGCCGGCGACCGAGAAGGTTTTCCAATTGCCTCTGCTGATCGTGCCGCCATGGATCAACAAATATTACATCCTCGATCTCAATGCGCGCAAATCCTTCATCCGCTGGGCAGTGGCGCAGGGGCTCACCGTGTTCGTCATCTCCTGGGTCAACCCCGATGAAACCCATGCGCACAAGACCTTCGCCGATTACATGAACGAGGGCTTTCTGGCAGCGCTGTCCGCGACGCTGAAGGCCACCGGCGAAAAGAAGGCCAATGTCGCCGGCTATTGTGTCGGCGGATCGCTCGTTGCCGCTTCGCTCGCCTATATGGCGCAGACGGGCGACAAGCGGGTGAACGCCGCGACATTTCTGGCAAGCCAGGTCGATTTCGAGAAGGCGGGCGATCTCCTCGTCTATGTCGATGACGAGCAGGTGAAATGGATCGAGGGCCGCATGGCGGAGAAAGGCTATCTGCCGGGCCGCCGCATGGCCGATGCCTTCAATCTCCTGCGCTCGAACGATCTCATCTGGGCCTATGTCATAAACAATTATCTTCTGGGCAAAGACCCCCTGCCCTTCGACCTGCTGTACTGGAATTCCGACGGCACCCGCATGCCGGCGAACGTCCACAGCTTCTATCTGCGCGAATGCTATCTCCATAACCGCCTGTCGAAAGGCGCGATGACGCTCGATGGCGTGCGGCTCGATCTCCGCAAGGTGAAGCTGCCGGTCTATAATCTCGCCACGCGCGAGGATCACATCTCGCCTCTGGCTTCGGTGTTCAGGCTCGGCGACAAATTCGGCGGGCCCGTGCGGCTGGTCGTGGCGGGTTCCGGCCACATCGCTGGCGTGGTGAACCCGCCGGAAGCGCAGAAATATCAATATTGGACCAATGAAGACGGCGCTCCGACGCTCGAGGAATGGATGGCCGAGGCGACCGAGCATCAAGGATCCTGGTGGCCCGACTGGCTGGAATGGATCTCGAAACGTTCCGGCAAGAAAGTCCCCGCCCGCCGCCCCGAAAACGGCCCGTTCAAGATCATCGAAAACGCCCCCGGCCGCTATGTGAAGGTGATTGGGGAGTAGAGTTTGCTCCTCAGGTTTCGTCATGGCCGGACTTGATCCGGCCATCTTCTGTTCGGCGGGAGATGCGCGGATCAAGTGCGCGCATGACGCAGTTGAAATCGTCATTCCGGCGAACGCCGGAATCCAGCTTCGGTGTGGACCTCATGAAGAGGCGAGCATGGCACTTGCTCACCGAAACCAATGCCTAGTATCCTCTGAGCACATGAGGACCGAATGACGAAACTTGAAAAAATCGAGACGGCAATTGCTGCTTTGGTAGAGAAAGAGCTGCAGGCGTTCCGCCGATGGTTTGCCAAGTTTGATGCTGCCCGCTGGGACAAGCAGATTGAGCGTGATAGCCGTAGCGGGAAACTGGACAAACTCGCAGAGGCAGCTAAGTCCGAGTATCAGACGACTACCCGCCCATTGAGTTGAGAGGGATAAAATTTCTGGGGACGTTCTGAAACGTGATTTCACAAAGAGCTTTGTTCTTATTATGTCCTTGCCATGACGCTTGACGGCCGGTTGATAGCCAATTTGATACTGGACCATTTCGATAGTGAGGAATGGGCAATATCAAATAAAAAGATCAATAAGCTGATCTATTTCTGCCATGGCTTCAGTCTCTGTCGCCTGAGCCAGCCCCTCGTCAGAAATCATTTTGAAGCTTGGCGGCATGGGCCCGTGATCAAGGTCGTTTATGACAATTTTAAAAAAGCCGAGTTTTCGCCGATCAAAATACGAGCAACAGCATTCGACTATGTTGAGGCAAGAGAATTGCCCGTTTCATACCAAGCAATAAGCTCCCAAATGCGCGACTTCATACTCGGCATAACCGAGCACTTCATTGGAGAATCCGCAGACGAACTGGAACAAATTACTCACGAATCCGGGTCGCCGTGGCACATTGTTTA
>DATFOT010000471.1:0-8349 GCA_035265265.1 Aestuariivirgaceae bacterium
TATCGCCCTGCCAGAGAAAAGTGCCCCTAAACGGGGGCGTGTCTTAGGATTCTCCGGTTCGGATCTAAACTGCTGCGAATGCGAGCGTAAGAAAAGTCCGCTGTTCGCGGGCTTTTTTAGCTCTCGTCTTCCCTCCGCCGATCTTTGGCGGGGAGAGAACGACTAGGTGGCGGTGCTTGCAGTCTGCTGCGAACCCGTCTCCGGGCTATTTCCCTGTTAACAGGGAAAATTACAGGGAATACTATCGATTTGATCGACTTTACGACACGTGGATGGGCAATCACGCGGTGATTGCAGTAATTTACATCAAAATTCCCTGGAAACCTGAACAGGGAATTCAGCTTTAGGATCAGGGAAAGACACAATCTGAACAGGGAGCGCGATGCGGACCGCAGTGAATTTGCTCGCACTAGGCGACGTGTCTGCATTCCGATTGTGGAAGACCGGTTCTGTCACCAAAAAGCCCGTTCTTGATTTGAAAGCGGTCACACATCAGACATTGAAGGACTTCCGCTCTTGAGGGCTAAGCGGCATAAATTGAACATGGTAACGAGTCCGAGTTTGACCCAGAGCGGTCATACCGGCCCAATGTCCCATTGGCTTTGGGAGACCGCAATCTTGGGGTAAGTTTGCGGATTTATTATGGAGGCGTGCGATGGTCGAGAGCGCCGTACATCGCCGGTTGGCAGCGATTTTGGCGATCGACGTGGTGGGTTATAGCCGGCTCATGGGTCGAGACGAGGGCGGTACGCTTGCCACACTGAAGGCACTCAGAGTTGAGTTGGTGGATCCCAAGATCGCTGAGCATAAAGGGCGAGTCTTTAAAGCAACCGGGGATGGCCTATTGGCCGAGTTCCCGAGCGTGGTGAACGCTGTGGCCTGTGCAGTCGATATTCAGCGAGAAATGCAGGTGCGCAATGCGGATCTGCCTGGAGAACGGGCAATTCGATTGCGCGTAGGTGTGAATGTGGGTGATGTCATTGTCGAAGGTGAGGACATTTTTGGCGACGGTGTAAACGTAGCGGCCCGGCTTGAGGCGATAGCACCGGCTGGGGGCATTGCCGTTGCTGGTATGGTTCGTGAACAGATCGGCAGCCGACTAGACATCCAATTTGAGGACATCGGCGAACAAAAGCTTAAGAATATTGAGCGGCCAGTCCGAGCATACACGGTGCTGCTGTCGTCCGAACACCCGAGGCTCGCGTTACCTAACAAGCCGTCGATTGCCGTGCTTCCCTTCGTGAATATGAGCGCTGACCCGGAGCAGGAGCATTTTGCCGATGGGTTGACCGAAGATCTCATTACCGACCTCTCGAGGGTGGCTGGATTGTTCGTCATCGCCCGCAACTCGACTTTTGCATATAAGGAAAAATCTGTCGATGCGCGCCGGATAGCAAGCGATCTCGGCGTGCGGTATTTGCTTGAAGGGAGTGCCCGACGTGCCGCAGGACGAGTGCGTATCAACGTTCAGCTTATCGATGCATTGGGTGGTGGTCATCTCTGGGCGGAGCGTTTTGATCGCAATCTCGAAGACATATTCGCGGTGCAGGATGAAGTCACAGCAAAAATCGTCGAGGCCTTAATCGGTCGGTTGACGACGCCATTGTTGCGCAACAAACCCAAGGACCTGGATGCTTACGATCTCTGCGTTCGTGCGCGTAGTCTGAGCTTTCAGACGGGATTGGAGACTCGCGAGGCGGTCTTGCTTCTCGAAAAGGCGATCGCTCTCGATCCGGATTATGCCGAGGCGCATCGCTGGTTGGCACATAACCTGTGGCTGGGTTGGGAGTTCTGGAGCGAGCCGATGGATGTCAATAGAGGAAGGGCGGTGGCAGAAGCGCAACGGGCGGTGACGCTTGATCCTAACGACGCTGGAAACCGATGGGTATTAGGCATCATCTTGGGACATGAACGCCGCTGGGTAGAATCGGATGCTGAGTTCGACGCCGCTTTCAGCCTGGATCCGAACTACGCGGACGCATGGGCAATGCGCTCGGATTTGATCACGTTGAGCGGTCGACCAGCCGATGCTGTCGAACACGTACGCAAAGCGCTGCGCCTCAATCCCCACCCGCCCAGTTGGTATTACTGGATGCTTGGGCAGGCGCAATATGCATTTGGCGACTACGAATCTGCGGCTCGGACGCTTCGCCGGCCCGAAACTTATCGCACGACCTCACGTCGCCTACTCGCAGCAAGCTTGGCTCAACTTGGGCGTCTGGAGGAAGCACATTGGGAGGGAGAGATGTTTATGATGAGCAATCCAAAGTTCACGATCCTGCATTGGGCCGCCTCGCAACCTTTTCGCGACGAAGCGACACGGCAGCAATTTGTTAATGGCTATCGAATGGCAGGGCTGCCAGAATGATGTCATCGCTATTACTCATTCCAATGTCCGCTCCAGGCACTAAGCCGACCTCCCAACCGCTAACTATTATGTCTGGTGTAGACAGGTGAGCGGACACATAGCGGACACTGAACAGTGAAAAAGCAATCGGCCCGCTCAATCTGGTAGGCCTGCTTTTGCGCAACCCATTAAGGAGGTGTGTGCTGTGGAGCGAATTTTTATACGGTTCTTTGCTCACAAAAATGCGTGTTGAGAATAGCGGGCTGTGCAGGCGAGTGCGGTTCGCATATTCCTGCGCTTGATCAGGATTTCCGATATCGGCGTAGCACGCTGCTAAATACGCACAGGTATCGAGGGGCATGGTTGGAGAGGTCTCAAAAGCACCGATTGCCTCTTGGAACCGCTGAGCGATGTAATACGCCCGGCCGAGTTGAGGCCAGTACCAAGCCGGACCGAAATAAGGATCGACTCGTTTTGCTCGCCGTAACCACTCGATTGCTTCATCGGATTTTCCCAAGTAGGCCAGTAGCCCACCCATATCGGCAATATGTTCCGGATCACTAGGGTTCATCTCGACTGCGCGTCGATGGTAACTTTCTGCCAAATCGAAGGAACGGCGCAAAAGGTGAACTTGGCCAAGCATGAAATGGCAATAGCTCTCGTCTGGATCGAGCTCGACTGCCCTTTTCGCGAGTTCAAAAGCGCGCTCAAGTGTGGAATTTGAGCGGCTCATATCTGCGCTCCACTCATGACTAAGCATCAACGCCAGCAACGCATGGGCCAAACCGTAATGGGGGTCCAGCTCAATGGCCGTCTGGTATAGATGCTGCGCCTCGGCATCAGCTCGCGCGTCACCCCACGGCAGAGATTTGCCGCGAAGAACCAAATCATAAGCAGCAACGCTGCGCGGCGGGTTGCGCTTGGCAAGTTCTATCCTTGCCGCCTGTACTCGGCCGACCAAGGTGCCAACAATGGTTTGTACTACATCATCCTGTACGGCAAATATTTCCTGTGCCTGGCGATCATAACGCTCTGCCCAGAGATGATTTCCGGTGACGCCGTCGACAAGTTGTGCCGTAACGCGAATGCGCTCTCCCATTCGGCGGACGCTTCCTTCAACCAAATACCGAACACCGAGTTCACGACTCACCCGCTTCACGTCAATTCCTTTGCCACGAAATTGGAATGACGAATTGTGGGACTGAACCGTTAGCTGATGCCAGCGGGCAAGTTCGGTAATGATGTCCTCCGTAATTCCGTCACTGAAATACTCCTGCTCAGCGTTGGCGCTCATATTCTGGAAGGGCAGTACGGCAATTGAGGGCTTATCGGGCAACGCCGGTCGTGCCAATGGCGTTTGTCTTTCAGTGCGAACGCAAAATACACCAATGGAGTCTGGGATGTTGTGAACCCACTGCTCACCGAGGTCAGTGTAGCTAAAGGGCAGTTTTCCCTTGACCTGATCATAAACGCTACGCCCGACGTAAACCTCGCCCGGTTCGGCAAGCTTCTCAAGGCGGGCAGCGATGTTGACACCCTCGCCATAGATCGTGCCACCCTCGACAATGACGTCACCAAGATTCACCCCGATACGGAAGATCATGCGCTGCTCTTCGGGTAGCGGGGCATTCCTCACTGCAAGACTTTGTTGCAGTTCAACGGCGCACTGCACGGCTTCTACCGCGCTTGCGAACTCGATCAGCAGACTGTCTCCGGCGGAACCCACGATTTGACCATTGAATTCGGCCACCTTGGTTTCTATCAGCTCGGCCCGCAGGTGCTTGAGACGCTCCAGAGTATCTGACTCGTCTGCAGCCATCAGCCGTGAATAGCCTGCCATATCGGCGGCCAGGATCGCTGCAAGTCTGCGCTGATGCCGCTGCAAAAGCTAAGTTCCTCCTGCGGCAGCATTGTAGCGAAAGGTATCGTGTTAGCGAAGTCTTAGCCGAAGTGCGTATGGCCGGTTTGGCCGCCAAGTGACAAGATCGGCTTGGAGAGACCCACCCCCGCCCGAGCGGCCCAGCCCACGACAAAGAGACGAGTTCGCCCTTGGCGGTTCGCCGTCCCTGTTCATTCAAAGAGCCATACCCCTGAGGACACGGCGCTGGAAGCGCGGATCGCCTCTAAATCTGACCGTAATGCTAATTAATTTCCAGCGCGAACAGCTTCTTGCAGAGTAGGGGTTTGCGCCCGCAACATCTCGGCTCATGGAGGGGTCAATCAGAGGGTTTAGTTATTTGTGACGCGATGGCCGCCAAGCGGAAGATTGGGAGGGGAAAGGCTGTGAAGATTGTGCGACGCTGCCGTGACGTCCGGGTACACACTGGCAGCTAGACAACTGCACTGATGCCACCGGCGGACTCCTGCTTATAGTGGTAAAGCAGACTCAGGGCTGACGCCTCTCGACGACCGCCTTTGAGGCGCAATAGACTCGCCAACGTGGCGCCCATACAATAGATTCCACAATCGCACCATATGGTCGAAGAACGCACTCAGCGCCGTCTTGCCGCGATCCTCGCTGCCGACGTGGTCGGTTTCAGCCGGCTGATGGAGGCCGATGAGTCCGGCACCATGGCCGCGCTCAAGGTCCGGCGCAAATACGTATTGGACCCGCTGGTCACCAAGCATCAGGGCCGCATCTTCAAAACCACCGGGGATGGCGTGCTGATCGAGTTCGCCAGCGCCGTCAATGCCGTGCAATGCGCCGTCGAGCTACAACAGGGAATGGCTGTTGCCAATAGTGGTGAATCCGAGGGTCGTCACATCGTTCTGCGCATAGGCGTAAATCTTGGCGACGTAATGGTCGAGGGCAGCGACCTCTATGGTGACGGTGTTAACATCGCGACCCGATTGGAGACCATCGCCGAGCCGGGCGGTATTTTGGTATCAAGCATTGCCCATGACCATGTCGGGACCAAGGTCAAGGTCGGTTTCAAGGATATGGGTGTGCAGGCGCTGAAAAACATCGCCCAGCCGGTGCGCGCCTATCGCGTCATGGGCACGCCGACTATTGAAGTCGCGGCACCGAAGTCTGTATCAGATAAACCCTCGATTGCCGTGCTGCCCTTCATCAACATGTCCGGCGATCCGGAACAAGAATACTTCTCCGATGGTCTGACTGAAGACATTATCACCGAACTGAGCCGATTTAAAAACCTGCTTGTCATTGCGCGAAACTCATCATTCACCTTCAAGGGGCAAGCGGTTGACGTGAAGAAGGTTGGCCGCACGCTCGACGCTCACTATGTCGTGGAAGGCAGCGTTCGTCGATCAGGCAATCGCATTCGCATCACTGCGCAGCTTCTGGAAACCTCAACCGGCAAACATCTTTGGGCAGAGCGCTATGACCGGGACTTGGAAGACATCTTTGTGGTTCAAGACGAATTGGTGCGCGCGATTTCCGGTGTTATCCCAGGGCACCTCGATCGACATGCCGTTGAGAACTTGCGTCGAAAACCACCCGACAATCTCACTGCATATGACTGCGAACTGCGCGGCCGCTGGGCGCTGGCACATTGGAGTGAGGGTCTTTCAGTTGCTTTGGAATGGTTCGAGAAGGCAGCAAAGGCCGACCCCAACTACGCTATGGCCCACGCCGGCATGGCCTACGTCTATGCTTACGAAATCGTAATACTCGGGTTACCCCCAGAAACAGCAAGAATGGCGCAGGCCAAGGAGCACGCGCAACGGGCCACGGTTCTGGATGATAGGAATCCCACAGTCCAAGCCTATGCCGGGATGGCATATTTGCTGACTTGCGAGTATCAGCTGTCGAGGGCACACGCGGAACGCGCCGCTTTTCTCAATCCGAACGATCCGTTCGCTCTTTTCGTGAAGGCCAGTGTGCTGACTTACGCAGGGGAGCTGGATGAGGCATTGGAGTATTTCGCGAAATCAGAGCGCCTCGATCCCTACGCCCCTGACGATCAACGCCTCGACTTCCTCTGTGATTGTCATTATTTGCGGGGCAATTTCGAGAAAGTCATTGAAATTCACGGCTTGTATCAGAATGTGCCTGCTAATCTTTACCTGGTCCTGGCCGCTGCCTGTGCTCAGGCGGGCCGTTATGCGCAGGCACAAGCTGTCGTGGCTGATTACGAGCGCCTGCGTCCTGCGGGGCAGGATGCGTTGAGCATGATCAAGCACCAGATGCGAATGTGCTGGCGACAGGAAGATCGTGATCGCTGGTTCGAGGGTTACCACAGGGCGGGGTTTCCGGTATGACCGTGACCCGCCGCCTGGCCGCGTACTGGCCGCCGTCACCCTGAATGCCAATCATTGGACGAAGAATTAGTAGCAATCGTCATTTCATGCTGATGGTAGACTCCCCCTCCGCCCCTTCTTAAACTGCAATACATACTCTGCACTAACCAGGAGGCTCCTGTGGCACGTGAGAATACGGTGCGCCGGCTCGCGGCGATCTTCAGCGCGGACGTCGTCGGCTACAGCCGGCTTATGGGCATAGACGAGGCTGGAACACTTGATGCGTTGGGAACCCATCGCGCCGAACTGATCGATAAGACGATTGTCGAACACAAGGGACGAATAGTGAAGCAGATAGGCGATGGCCTTCTCGTCGAGTTCGCAAGTGCCATCGACGCCGTGGAATGCGCTGTCGCAATTCAGCAAGGCATGGCACTACGCAACACTAAGGTTCCAGACGAGCGCATGATCGTCTTTCGGATTGGCATCAATCTGGGCGACGTGATCATAGAGGGAGACGACATTTATGGTGATGGCGTAAACATTGCGGCTCGCCTCCAGGAGCTAGCGGAGCCGGGTGGCGTTCTTGTCTCCGGCACGATATTCGAGCAGGTCGACGGAAAGGTTGATCGGAGTTTCGTCGATTTCGGCAAACAGCAGTTTAAGAATATCAACAAGTTGGTTCGCGTATATGCCGTGAGTCTCACGGGCAGTTCCTCGGCGAGTGAGCAGCACCCCATGCTCGATATGGCAGGTGGCAAGAAGGTGCCTGTCACCGGAGGATGCTTGTGTGGCGAAATCCGATACAAGGTCACAGAACCGGCGCTTGATACCTGTTTTTGCCACTGCCGGATGTGTCAAAAGTTCAGCGGCGCTCCAGTCACTGTAGGATCAACATACCCCGCTAGTGCGGTACAGTTCGCAAAGGGTAAGCCAACGTATTATAAATCATCTCCATTTGTCGAACGTGGATTCTGTGCCAACTGCGGGTCGAGTTTGACCTATAGACCCCTGGAGCCGCCTGCAACGCCAGCTTGGGCAAATTGGATCTTGATCTACACCGGGAGCCTCGATAATCCAGCGCCTAACGTCCCCACGTGGCATTTAGGTGTAGAAAGCCAGATGCCTTGGCTTGATATACAGCACGCTCGCAAGCGAGTACGTTGCCAAGATTCCCCCGACGTCGTCGAGGCTTGGGCCGCTTTCAATATGCCAGTCCCTTAAACTCGATTGGATGGAAGATCTGCAAACATGGGAGGTAGTGCAGGACGCGAGCCGTCGTTGCTTGTGCTCCCTGCACAGCGTGAATCCGATCACCTTCTATTTGCTCGCCTCAGGGCCACTCGAAGGAACCGGCTGCGTAGATTGGAACGGCGGTGCAATGCAGCCGATTATCGCTTTTGCAGCGTCGTTGACATGAAAAACTTACTTTGCTCGTCGTTTTTACTATTGGTTACGTGGTTGTTTAGTCAATTGCCACGTTATTCCGAAAGGCTCTTTTAAGAGTGCCAGCCATTCAAGACAGTATACACATTCGAGTAAGGCCCTTTCTAGGGACGGCAGTTCCGAGCTTCAGCTCGGGCGGTGGAGTTACGACAATGAGAGTGACCGTCGAGGTTATTTCCAACGGGAGCAGTATGCATTCGTTTAACATTGAGGTGCACTCCGCAGAGGCCCTGGGTGCCACAGCCCAGCTTTTGGTGGATGCTACGGGGCTGCCTATGGCGAGCTACCGTATCGTGCCTGAAGAGAGGCAAAGAGTTTTTGCCGTACCAGGCACGGAAGTGGCACACGCGCGC
>DATFOT010000472.1:0-6223 GCA_035265265.1 Aestuariivirgaceae bacterium
ATTCGGCGGAACGTCGGTAGCGGACATCGACCGGATCCGCAATGTCGCGCGCCATGTGGAGCGCGAGGTCAAGGCTGTGCAGCAGGTGGCCGTCGTCGTTTCGGCCATGGCGGGGGCCACCGATCAGCTGATCGGCTGGGCGCGTGCGGCAGCCGCGGTATGCGACGCGCGCGAATTCGACTTGGTCGTGGCGTCGGGAGAGCAGGTCACCTCGGGACTCTTTGCCATCATCCTCCAGGAAATGGGCATCCCCGCACGTTCGTGGCTCGGCTGGCAGATACCGGTGAAGACCGACGGCGTACATGGCGCGGCGCGCATCCAGGACATCGATGCGGGCGAGCTCGCCAAGCGGCTCGACCAAGGGCAGGTTGCGGTGATTGCCGGGTTCCAGGGCATTGGGCCCGACCGGCGGATCACCACGCTCGGCCGGGGCGGGTCGGATACGAGCGCGGTCGCCGTTGCCGCGGCGCTGGAGGCCAGATGCGACATCTATACCGATGTGGACGGCGTCTACACCACCGATCCCCGGATCGAGGCAAAGGCGCGGAAGGTCGCGCGCATCTCCTATGAGGAGATGCTCGAAATGGCATCGCTTGGGGCCAAGGTGCTGCAGAGCCGCTCGGTCGAGCTTGCGCTCGTCTACCGCGTGCCGCTGCAGGTGCGCTCCAGCTTCGAGGCTCCCGACTCGCCCAATCAGAGCCTGAAGGATGGGACGGGGCCGGGCACTTTCGTATGCGCAGAGGAAGAAATCGTGGAACAGCAAGTCGTCAGCGGCATCGCCTATTCGAAGGACGAGGCCAAGGTGTCGATCCGCCGGGTAATGGATAGACCCGGCGTATCGGCCAGCATTTTCGGCCCGCTGGCCGAAGCCGACATAAGCGTCGACATGATCGTGCAGAACGTGTCCGCCGACGGCGAGACGGCGAACATCACTTTCACGCTGCAGAGAAAAGACCTGCGCCGGGCGCTCGAGGTTCTGGAAAAAGTGAAAGAGCGGGTGGGCTTCAAAGAGCTGACGTCGTCGTCGGACGTTGCCAAGGTTTCGGTAGTCGGCATAGGCATGCGCAGCCACGCCGGCATTGCGGCGCGAATGTTCAAATCGCTGGCGGACAAGGGGATCAACATCCAGGCGATCACGACGTCGGAGATCAAGATCAGCGTGCTGATCGATGAGGCGTATACGGAACTCGCAGTGAGGGCATTGCATGCAGCCTATGGACTTGACAAGCCTCAGCCCTAGCGCAGAAGTGTTGCTTACATCCGGCCGGGAGATAAAGGCAGTAATAATGATGTGCATCCGATACTGCCGCTGGCGATGTAGCCTCAAACCGGCCGCGGGCGCGGCGGAAACGGACGGTGCCTGATATGCCGTTGTCTGCCCTTGGCCCGCGTGTGCTGCTCAGGCGACTGCGCGAGGTCATGGCAAGACCAGAGCCGGCGCAGAAGAAGCTCGACGCCATCGTAACGCTGATCGCCGCCAATATGGTGGCGGAGGTGTGCTCACTTTATGTGCTGCGCTCCGGCCGGCTGCTTGAACTTTATGCAACGGAGGGTCTGAAACGGGAGGCGGTTCACAAGTCGAAGCTCCAGATCGGTGAGGGGCTGGTGGGCACCATCGCAGCCGAGGCGGAACCCTTGAATCTGTCGGATGCACAATCCCATCCGGCGTTCAAATATCTGCCGGAAACAGGCGAAGAAATCTATCACTCCTTCCTCGGCGTGCCGATCCTGAGAGGCGGCGTGACCATCGGCGTGCTGGTGGTGCAAAACCGCACGAGCCGCCAGTATTCGGAAGACGAAGAGGAGGCGCTGCAGACCACCGCCATGGTGCTGGCGGAGGTGATCGCCTCGGGCGAGCTCGAAGAGGTCGCGCTGGCGGTCGAAGCGGACGTCGCGCATATCAGGAGCCATCATCTCAAGGGCAACAGCCTGGCCGAGGGCATAGCACTCGGCCATGTGGTGCTGCACGAGCCGCGCATCCTCATCACCAATCTGATCGCTGAAAACATTCCGCTGGAAAAGCAGCGGCTGGAGCAGGCGGTGGCCGCACTCCAGGAGAGCGTCGAAACGCTGATCAATCACGCCGAAAGCCTGAGGGGTGCAGAATATGCCGGCGTGCTCGAAACCTTCCGGATGTTTGCGCATGACCGCGGATGGCTGAGGCGCATGCGGGAGGCGATCGACACGGGCCTCACCGCCGAGGGTGCCGTCGAAAGGGTGCAGAACGACAACCGGGCACGGATGCTGAGGATCGAGGATTCATATCTGCGCGAGCGGCTGAGCGATCTCGATGACCTAGCAAACCGGCTGCTGCGCATCCTCACCGGACAGATCCAGACCGCGGCGGCGGGCAATCTGCCGAAGGACACCATACTCGTCGCCCGCAACATGGGTCCCGCCGATCTTCTGGACTATGACCGGCAAAAACTGCGCGGGCTCGTTCTCGAGGAGGCCGGTGCGACAAGCCACGTGGCGATCGTCGCTCGAGCGCTGGGCATCCCCGCCGTCGGCAAGGTCGAGGGTGTGGTCGAGATCGTGGACACCGGTGATCCGATCATCGTCGACGGCCAGGCGGGCGACGTGCATGTGCGGCCGTCGTGGAGCATCGAACAGGCCTATTCGGAAAAAGTCCGATTTTACGCCCGCAAGCAGGCGCAATATGCAGCGCTGCGCGATGTTCCTGCCGTCACCAGGGACGGCGTGGCGATCAGCATCAATATCAATGCCGGACTGCTGGTCGACATGCCGCATCTGCATGATTCAGGCGCCGATGGCATCGGTCTCTATCGCACCGAGCTCCAATTCATGATGGCGGCATCGTTTCCGCGGCTCGCCGTTCAGATGAATCACTATGCGACCGTGCTCGAGAGCGCCAATGGCAAGCCCATCGTGTTCCGCACGCTCGATCTCGGCGCCGACAAGGCGCTGCCCTATCTGCGGCAGCCACGCGAGGACAACCCGGCCATGGGGTGGCGCGCCATCCGCGTCGCGCTGGAACGGCGCGCGCTTCTCGAACTGCAGGTGCGGGCGCTGCTGCGCGCGGCGGCGGGACGGGAATTGCGAATGATGTTCCCGATGATCGCCGAGACCAGCGAATTTCGCGCAGCAAAGCGCGTGGTGGAGAAGGTCAAAGCCGCGCTCGAAGCGCAGCGGCACCCGCTGCCTACGTCGATCAAGCTCGGTACGATGATCGAGGTGCCGGCGCTCTTGTGGCAGCTCGACAATTTGCTCAAGGAGGTGGATTTCATCTCCATCGGCTCCAATGATCTCATGCAGTTCCTGTTCGCCTGCGACCGCAGCCATGCGCGCCTCCAGGGGCGGTACGACACGCTCAACCCGGCGGTCCTCTCGCTAATCGCCGAAGTCGCCAGGAAGGCGCAGCAGCACCGCGTTCCGGTCAATCTGTGCGGAGAAATGGCGGGACGGCCGATCGAGGCGATGGCCCTGATCGGGGTCGGATTGCGATCGATCTCCATGGCACCGGCGGCCGTTGGCCCGGTCAAATCGATGATCCTCGCCCTGGAGCAAGCAAAATTCCGCAGTTTTCTCGAACCGCTGCTGGCACGGCCCGATCCCAGCCTCAGGTCCGAAATCGAGGCTTTTGCCCGGAATCACGCAATTCCGATCTAGCTCGCCGCACTGGGCCGTTCACCACTTGCTTACCATTATGGGGCATCCTCCTTGACAGAATCGCTTCTCAGGAGCGGCCAGAGTCTTGGCAGCGCACGATCCGGGGTGCGCGGCAAGGGGTCAGTTGGCAATGGGCGAGATGCACGAGGCGGCTGGACATCACGGCAGGCCGGCGTTCCGGCCGAGGCCTGACGGCAGCATCGATCCGGCCGGAGAAGCCGGCTGGTTCCTGCAGCGAGAGCGCGAGCGGCGCGGCATCGCGCTGCAAATGGCGGCCGATATGCTCGGCATTCACGAGAGCCAGCTCGACGCCATCGAGAGCGGTGATCTCGTCAGGCTGCCAACACGCAGCGAGGTGCTCGCGATGGTCGCCGCCTATGGCGAATTTCTGGGCTTCGAGCCGGAACCGCTGAGCCAGCATTACGCGCGGTTCCTGCCGAGGCCGATCACGGTGGCGAAGCCGCGGGTGCCGGCGCCGAGGCCGCTCTCGAGCGCAAAGATCATCCCGTTCCGCATGGCGCTGAAACTTGCCATGTCAAACCGGGGCCTGACGATCGTCGGCTGCATTGCCGGAGCGATTCTTGCTTTCAGCATCATGGCGACAATGCTCGCGGGTGAGAACGAGCAGCAGCAAATCGCCTCCGCCATGGACCCGCTGCCGACCGCCAGCCTGGAAAGCGAGGCCGAAGACGGCTCTGCCGTGACGGTAAGAGAGACACTGATGACGGAAGACCTAGCGTCGGCTCCGTCCAGCGAGGAAGGGTCGAAACAGGATCAGCCAGCACAATTCGAAGGCGGCCTCGATGACCTTGCGCCGTTCATTGCAGAGCAGCTTGGCGAGAATGGCGAGGCCGGGCAGGCCCCACAAACAATTCGCGCCGAAGAGGTGGTTCCGCCGCTTCCCGAACCTAAGGCAGCGGACGAAGCGAAGGGCGAAGCGCAAGGCCGCGTCATCCTCAAGGCCACGGGCACGGTCTGGTTTCGTGTCGAAGATTCCCGCGGCCATGTGATCGTTTCGCAAACGCTCGCCAAAGGCCAAACCTACGCCGTGCCCGACCGGGAGGACTTGGTGATCATTGCCCGCGACGGCGGGCTGATCAGCTATGCAGTCGACGGCGTCGACAAAGGCGCACTCGGCACGCCAGGCGAAATCGTCGTCGGCCGGCCCTTGAGCGTATCGCAGCTGGCGGGCGAGCAGGGGTAGTGCTGTAACTGGTGCAGAGCCATCAAGCGACGGGTAAGGTCACAGGACGGGGCTTGAACTTTCGCCGCATCAGCGCAACAAGCAGCCGATGAGCATTCTCAAACCGGAAAAGATAGAGCGGATTCTCGAGCGGTTCAGGACGCTGGAGAGCAACCTCTCATCGCGGGCCGAGGGCGACACTTTCGTCCGGCTGTCGAAGGAATATGCCGAACTGCAGCCTCTGGCGCGGGCCGCAGGTGACTATCGGAAATTACTGGCCGAGCGCGCCGGGCTTGATGAAATGAGCGCGGCGGGCGGGGAGATCGGCGAAATGGCGGAAGCGGAGAAGCCCGCCGTCGAAGCGAAGATCGCCGAGCTCGAGCAAAGGCTGAAACTGCTGCTGCTGCCCAAGGATTCAGCCGATGAACGCAATGTGATTCTCGAGGTCCGCGCAGGAACGGGCGGCGATGAGGCTGCGCTCTTTGCCGGGGACCTCTTCCGAATGTATCAGCGCTACGCCACCGTCAAGGGCTGGCGGGTGGAAATCATCTCGGCGAGCGATGGCGACCATGGCGGGTTCAAGGAAATCATCGCTAATATCGCGGGCCAGGGCGTGTATGCGCAGCTGAAATTCGAATCGGGCGTTCACCGGGTTCAGAGGGTGCCGGATACGGAAGCTCAAGGGCGTATCCACACGTCGGCTGCAACGGTGGCGGTGCTTCCGGAAGCCGAGGATGTGGATATCGCGATCGAGGAGAAAGATCTCAGAATCGACGTTTACCGCTCGTCGGGACCTGGAGGGCAATCGGTGAATACAACCGACAGCGCAGTCAGGATCACGCATTTGCCGACGGGCATCGTCGTGGCGCAGCAGGATGAAAAATCGCAGCATAAAAACAAGTCGAAGGCGCTGAAGATCCTCCGTGCCCGTCTCTATGAGCGCGAACGGCAGCGGCTCGATGCCGAGCGCACGGCGCAGCGGCGCGGGCAAATCGGCTCAGGCGACCGGTCGGAACGGATCCGCACCTATAATTTTCCGCAAGGGCGCGTTACCGATCACCGCATCAACCTGACCCTTTACAAGCTTGAGCAGGTGATGGAAGGACCGGCGCTCGAAGAATTCATCGAAGCGCTGAGCAACGAGCATCAGTCGGAACTACTGGCACAGGCCGAAGCCGACGCTGCCTGACGGTCAATGCCGTATTTTCGGCCACGTCTTGCGCCTGGACTAATTATGTGTTCCTGCTCATCAAATAGCTGTCCGGGAGGACATGAACTACACGGAACAAAACGTATGGACATCAGCACAAGTTTCTTCTGGCAGAATGTTCTGCTCCTTCTTCTGCTCACGCCCTATGTCGTCGGCATTGCGATCAGTACCTATTATACGAACAAGCGGACCCGGGCTGC